>DATFOL010000509.1:0-13521 GCA_035265545.1 Gemmatimonadaceae bacterium
TGAGGTTCCCGATGGCGCCGTCCACGATCATCTGCCGGACGCCGGTGATGGGCCCACGCCAGGCCTGCAGGTGGGTGGCGACTCCGGACTTGCGCGCGGCATCGACGACCATCCGGACTTCGGCAACCCGGTTCGACAGCGGCTTGTGCATGATCACGTGCTTGCGCTTCCGCATCGCGGCGAGTGAGATCGCGGCGTGCAGATGGTCGGGCGTCGTGATCTTCACGCTGTCGAGATCCCTCTCCTTCTCGAGGAGCTCACGGAAGTCGACGTAGCTGGCGACGCTCTTGAACTTCTCCGATGCTCGCTGCTTCGCGTAGTAGGTCTCGATGATCTCCTTCGCCACGTCACGACCGGCCCGGATGCCGGTGACTCCCGCCCCCCAATTGGGATCGCCGAGCGTCCTCCGCACGCTGTCGCGAAGCCCGGTCTTGTCCCAGTCGATGTAGTTCGTCGCGTCCTTGACGGGATCGCAGACCGCGGTGATCTGCACGTCCGGAACCGCGATCCACCGCAGCAGCTCGCGGATCGCCTGAGTGCCGCATCCGATGAACGCCAGCGTGATCTTGTCGCTGGGAGCGACATGGCCGGGACCACCGAGCACGTGCCTCGGCACGATGCTGAACGCTGCTACTCCGGCAGCGGTCGTGGCCAGGAACTCGCGACGATTGATGTCGTCCTTGGGTGCCATGGTGGTCTTCTCTCTCCCGAAGAGGTTTACGGGCTGCGTGGCGTTCCGGGCGGCTTCCCGCGCCGGAAATGGTACGCTGCGTCTTCTCGGTTCGCCGCGTCGGACGCTGCTGCATCGCCATCTCGGCCCAAACATGGCGCGCGCCGGGACCGGCGGATACTCCCGTCCGACTACGGGAGCGCCCCCAGCCTCGCGTGCGCTCGAGCCGGCTCCCCGAGTGCGATCGAGCGTCGTCCCGGCGCGCCTCCTGAAGCCGTTGGGCACCGATGGCACTGCTGTGTACATTCCAGCGTGCATCGGTCTCTCCACTTCCGCCTCGTCGCCGTCGTCGTCGCCCTGCTCGGGAGCCTCTCGGCCTCCGCGTTCGCGCTGACACACGGACTCGTGCATGCGCACCTGGCGCACGAGCACGAGCACGAGCAAGGTGAGCTCGGAGAGCCGCTCCACGATGCCTCGATGCTCGCGTTCGAGGAGCATTCGAGCGACGACCACGCCCACGGTCATCCGTCGCTCGATGCCGTGATTAGCGCGCGACACTTGGGCCGACTCGACCTGCCGAATGTCGACGTGGCGATCCTAACGGCGCCGATCGTCGCTCTTCAAGCGGCCATCATCGTCCGCGCACCACTGCCGGACCACGCGCTTCTCGCACGCCCCGACCCGGGCGGCGGACCTCCGCCTACCCTCCGAGCTCCTCCCATCAGCTGACCTGCGTCGTCGGCGCCTCTCGCACACCCTCGTCCGGGGCTGCGGGCTCGTGTCGGCTGCGCGCCGCGTTCGTCCGTCGCTGCTTCTATCGGAGGCGACGGCCTTGAATCGTGCACCGCGCGGTCGGCATGTCTGCCGGCGCGTGGCGCCGACCGACACGCAAGCTCAGGTCAGCCTTGAATACTTCTCTCGCCGGACACCGCCCGCGCCGCGCCGTCGTGCTCGCGCTGGCCATCGCCGCTGTCACGTTGCGGCCCGATGTCTCACGTGCACAGTTGACGCTCGCCGCGGCCCAGGATGCCGCGCGCCGGAGCAGCCCCGATCTTCGTTCGGCACGCGAAGCGGTCGCCGCCGCGGCTGGCCGGGAGCGTCAGGCAGGTGCGTTCGCGAATCCCACACTGGCATATGGACGCGAGCAGGTCGCTCGCGGTGGCCAGAGCAACGCTCAGGACATCGCGCAGCTCGAGCAGCCGCTGGAGATCGGTGGCCAGCGCGCCGCCCGCCGCTCGTCGGCGGCGCTTCGTCGAGCGGCGGCGGAGGCTCGGCTCGCGGCGACGACGTCTCAGCTCGATTTCGAGGTGGCCCGCGCGTATGCGCTCGCCATCGCGGCGGATCGACGCGCGCGCGTCGCCGAACAGACGACTGGCTCCTTCACGGAAGCGCAGCGTGTGAGCGACCGGCGCCTGGCTGCCGGTGACGTCTCCGGTTACACAGCGCGACGACTTCGGCTCGAGGCCGCGCGCTACGCTGCGCGTCGAGCCTCGGCGGCGCTCGAGCGGCGGTCCACGCGCGTCGCCCTCGCGACCCTGATGGGCCTCACGACGTTGGCAGTCGATTCCCTGGCTCTGCCGACGGAGCTTCAGGAACCCGCCGGCGAGGCGGCCACGCTCCCAGCAACCGAAGACCTGCTCGCACGGGCGGATAGCAGCCGCGCTGACCTGCGTGCGGCCGCACTCGAAGCAGAGGCGGTCGCGGCCGAAGCCCGGTTGACGGCACGAGATCGGATACCGACGCCAACACTGTCCGCCGGCTACAAGGGCGAGCGCGTCGCCGACTCGGTCGGCGGATCCGGCGCGCGCTTCGGCGGGTTCGTCGCGGGGCTGTCGATCCCAGTGCCACTGTTCGACCGTCGCGCGGGCGCGATCGAAGCTGCGACGGCCGATGCACGGCGCGCCATTGCCGAAACCGAGGTCGTGCGCCGCCGCGTGACACGCGAGGTGACGGATGCGGTCGACGCGCTGCACGCGGCCGAGACGCAGCGTGCAGCGCTCGCACCCTACCTCGGTGACGACGCCCGGCTCGCGCTCCGCGCCGTGCAGGTGTCGTACGCCGAGGGCGAGATCACCCTGGCCGAATGGCTCGACGCGGTCCGCGCGTATCAGGACGCCGAGATCACCTACGTCACGCTACAAGCGGAGGTCGCCGTGGGACGTGCGGCGCTCGTGCGCGCCGTCGGCGCCCCGCTCACGACGACTTCCTCGTCCGAGAGATGACTACGATGACGACGACCATGATGGCGCGCCGCGGTGCTGCAACGCTCGCGGCTGTGCTTTCGACCATGCTCGCACTCGACGCGTGCAATCGCGGCGAGGCGACGGACCAAACAGCCGAGGGTGGCGAGCCCGCCGGAGGCGCAATCACGCTGTGGACGGATTCGACGGAGCTCTTCATGGAGCACCCCGCGCTGATCGTCGGCGCGCCGGACAAGTTCGCCGTCCACCTGACCGACCTGACGGACTTCGCTCCGCTCCGGTCGGGGCGCGTCACCATGACGTTCCGACCGCGCGATGGCGGCGCGCCCGTGGTGGTCGTGCAGGACGCGCCGCGGTCGCCCGGGATCTACGGGCCCGCGCCGACGTTCACACGTCCGGGCGTGTACGATCTCACGATCCTCGTCGCCAGTCCGCAGGCGCGAGACAGTCTCACCGTGCCGGGTCTCCGCGTCTACGCGAACGCGGCAGAGGCGCCGAAGGAGGAGGCGGGCGGCGACGCAGGGATCGCCTTCCTCAAGGAGCAGGCGTGGAAGACGCCGGGCTTCCGCACGGAGTTCGCCGTCGAAGGGGAGGTGGCTGGCACCTTCGAGGCGTCCGGGCTCATTCAGCCCGAGGCGGGCCGCTTCGCGCAGGTGAGCGCGCCCGTCGCTGGGCTCGTCGACGCATCCGGAGTCGCGAGCTCGCCGGACCCCGGGCAGCGCGTCGTTCGAGGCCAGGTGCTCGCGGTGCTCGCCCCGTCACTCGGCGAAGGTGGCGGCGCGGCCGTTGCCGAGGCTCGCGCACGTCTGCTCGAGGCACAGGACGAGTATGAACGGGCGCGACGATTGTACGCGGTGGAAGCGGTCCCGCAGCGACGCGTGCATGAAGCGCAGATCCGTCTGACGGCCGCGCGACAGGCGCTGTCGGGATACGGTGGTGGGGCGAGCGGGAGAGTCACGGTGCGCGCTCCGATCACCGGCGTCGTCGCGGCGCGGAGCGTCACACCCGGGAGCCGTGTGGAAGCGGGCGAGCCACTGTTCACGGTGGTCGACGCGTCGGTGGTGTGGCTCCGAGTGAATGTGCCGGCGGCCCAGGCTCCGAACGTCTCGCGCACGGCCGGCGTCGAGTTCCGCGTCGAGGGATCACCGCGCCTCTACACGGCACGGCGCGTGGTGTCGGTGGGCAGTGTGATCGACTCGCTCTCACGAACGGTGCCGGTGCTCTTCGAAGTCGCGAACCCGGATGGCTCGCTCAAGGTCGGCGCGAACGCGACCGTCGCGGTGCGCACGGGGCTCCGCCAGCGAGGCGTCGTGCTTCCCGCGTCCGCGGTGCTCGACGAAGACGGGCGACCCATCGTGTACGTCCAGCCCGAGGGCGAGCGCTTCGAGAAGCGTGAGATCGCCGTCGGAGGGCGAGAGGGCGACCGCGTGCTCGTGCGCGCGGGGCTCGAGGCCGGTGAGCGCGTCGTGACCGGCGCGGCGTATCAGGTGCGTCTCGCGTCGCTCTCATCGAGCGCGCCAGCGCACGGCCACGAGCACTGAGGCGACGACCATGCTGAACAAATTGATCGCGTGGTCCCTCACGCATCGGGTGGTCGTTCTCGCGCTCGCCGTGGTGACGCTGGTGGCCGGTGCCTGGACGGCGCATCGCATGCCGGTCGACGTCTTCCCCGATCTCACAGCCCCCACGGTCACGGTGCTCACCGAGGCACATGGCATGGCGCCGGAGGAGGTCGAGGCGCTCGTCTCGTTCCCGATCGAGACGGCGGTGAACGGCGCGACGGGTGTCCGTCGCGTGCGCTCCTCGACCGCACAGGGCATCTCGGTCGTGTGGATCGAGTTCGACTGGGGCACGGACCTGTTCCGCGCCCGGCAGATCGTCGCCGAGAAGCTGCAGACGGTCGCGACCGCGCTGCCAGAGGGCGTCGCCGCGCCGGTGCTCGCTCCGGTCTCCTCCGTCATGGGCGAGATCCTGATGGTAGGTCTCTCCGGGCCACAGTCACCCACCGAGCTTCGAACGGTCGCCGACTGGACGATCCGTCGCCGTCTGCTCGCCGTGCCCGGCGTGGCCCAGGTCGTTCCGATCGGCGGTGACGTGAAGCAGTACCAGGTTCTCCCCGATCCGGCGCGCATGCTCGCCGCAGGCGTGACGCTCGATCAGGTCGTGCGCGCGGCGGAAGGCTCGAACGCCAACGCGTCGGGGGGCGTGTACATGGACCGTGGCCAGGAGTACGTCGTCCGCGGCATCGGCCGCGTGCGCTCGGCCGAGGACGTGGCACAGACCGTCGTCACGGTGCGGGGCGGTATTCCGGTGCTTCTCTCGCAGGTCGCCGAGGTGCGCGTCGGGACTGCACCCAAGTACGGCGACGGCTCCGTCAATGCGCGCGCGGGCGTGGTGCTCGCGGTGCAGAAGCAGCCTGGGGCGAACACCCTCGAGCTCACCGAGCGGATCGGGCGTGAGCTCTCCGGCATTCAGGCGACGTTGCCCAAGGGCATGAAGGTGCACACGGACCTGTTCCGCCAAGCGGATTTCATCCGCATCGCCGTCGACAACGTCGTGGAGGCGCTGCGCGACGGAGCGATCTTCGCCATCGCGGTGATCTTCCTCTTCCTCTGGAACGTGCGTGCGACGGCGATCTCGGTCGTGGCGATCCCGCTGTCGCTCGTCGTGGCCATCTTCGCCATGAAGCTGCTCGGGATCTCGATCAACACGATGACTCTCGGCGGAATGGCTGTCGCTGTTGGATCAGTGCTCGACGACGCCATCGTCGACGTCGAGAACGTGTTCCGTCGGCTGCGCGAGAACCATCATCTCCCGGAGCGCGAGCGACGACCGGCGCTCCGCGTGATCTACGACGCATCGCGCGAGGTGAGGGCGAGCATCGTCACGGCGACGCTGATCGTCATCGCGGTTGCGCTCCCGCTGCTCTTCCTACCGGGCGTCGAGGGACGGCTGCTCCGGCCGCTCGGCATCGCCTACATCGTCTCGATCCTCGCCTCGCTCGTCGTCGCGGTGACGGTGACGCCGGTGCTGTGCGCGTACCTGCTGCCTGACTCCAAGGCGGTGCGGGAAGAGCGCGAGAGTCGAGTTACCACCTGGCTGAAGGCGCGGTACGCGCGGGCCCTCGAGCCCGTGCTCGCGCATCCGCGGCGCGTGCTCGCCGGCGCGGTCATCGCCTTCGCGGCGAGCCTCGTGGCGCTGCCCTTTCTCGGCAGCGCGTTCCTCCCCGAGTTCAACGAGGGGGCGCTCACGGTTTCGGTGGTTACCGTGCCCGGAACTTCGCTCGAGGAGTCGAGCGCCATCGGCCAGCGCGTCGAGCGCATCCTGCTCGCGAATCCCGCGGTCCTCAACACCGATCGGCGTCAGGGCCGAGCGGAGCTCGATGAGCACGCGCAGGGCGTGAACGCTGCCGAGATCGACGTGACGCTCAAGGAAGGGGTCGAGAAAGAACCGCTGTTCGAGTCACTTCGCGCCGAGTTCTCCGTCATCCCTGGCACCAACGTCACGATCGGACAGCCCATCGGGCACCGCATCGACCACATGCTCAGTGGGACGCGGGCCAACATCGCGGTGAAGATCTTCGGTCCGGATCTCTCCCGGCTCCGGCAGGTGGGAGGGCAGGTGCGCGACGCGATGCAGGCGGTGCCCGGCGTGGCCGATCTACAGCTCGAGCAGCAGATGGACGTACCGCAGCTCCAGCTCCGCGCCGACCGTGGAGCGCTCGCTCGATACGGGATGACCGTTGGTCAGCTCGCCGAGGCGATCGACATCGCGCTGAACGGGGAGACTGTGTCGCAGGTGCTCGAGGAGGGCCGGAGCGTCGATCTCGTGGTGCGCTTTCCCGAAGCACTGCGAGCCGACGCGGAGGCGATTGCTGCCGTGTCGTTCGACACGCCGACGGGGCAGCGCGTGCCGCTCTCCCAGCTCGCGAATGTGACCGTGACGCGAGGGCCCAACACGATCTCGCGGGAGAACGTGCAGCGAAAGATCGTCGTGCAGGCGAACGTCGCGGGGCGCGACCTGGGGAGCACGGTTGCGGACATCCAGCGCGTCGTGGCCGAGCGGGTGCCGATGCCTGCCGGATACTTCGTGGAGTACGGCGGTCAGTTCGAGGCGCAGGCCGACGCGACGCGCACGCTCGGCGCGCTTTCGGCGCTGGCCATCGCCGCGATCTTCCTGCTGCTCTACGGGGAATTTCGCTCGGGGCGGACGGCCGCCCTGGTGATGGTGAATCTCCCGCTCGCGCTCATCGGAGGCGTCGTGGCCATTCTGCTGACGGGGCGGGTGGTGAGCATCGCTTCGCTCGTCGGCTTCGTCACACTGTTCGGGATCGCCGCACGGAACGGTATCCTGCTCGTCGCGCATTACCGGCATCTCCTGGGCGAGGGCGTGCCGTTCCGGGAGGCCCTCGTGCGTGGATCGATCGAGAGGCTGGCTCCGATCCTCATGACCGCGCTCTCGGCCGGTCTCGCTCTCATCCCGCTCGCCCTTGGTGGTGGTGAGCCGGGCAACGAGCTGCAGACGCCGATGGCCATCGTGATTCTCGGTGGACTGCTCTCGGCGACGGCGCTCAACATGGTCGTGTTGCCCGCGCTGTACTGGATGTTCGGAGAGCGCGAGGTGGCAGTCCACGGCGCGGCAGAGATGGAGGAGGAGTTGCTGGACGAGCGGGTGAGCGCGCCGTCTGGAGGGCTGCGGCCGATCCCGAGCGCGGGATGAACGCGGCGCATGGGCCACATGCGACCGTGGGCGAGGCGTGATGGATCGCAACTGCAACGCGAGAGAGCGTGCGCTCGGCGCTTAGAAAACGCTAAGGGAACGCAGAGAAGGAAACGGCAGAGATTGTCATGACATCGCTTCTGGCTTGCGCGCACCCGGCATGCTATGGTCTGGACCCCGGGCATTCCCGATGCAGGGCGCGCCGAGTCTCTCGAAGCAACGTCGCGTTGCCTCGCTGCACGCGGCAAGGAGCACCAGCATGCCAACTCCGTCCCAGACGCCCCTCACTCCATTCACGAGGGACATCGTCGGCCGCTACGTCTGCAACGGTCTCGACGAAGCCACCAACAGCACGACCGGCGATCCCGATGCACGACCGTTCGATCTGATCGTCATCGGCGGCGGTTCGTTCGGCACCGTGCTCGCCGCGCGCCTCGCACGTCGCGACGTCACCGGCGCGCACCGGATCCTCGTGCTGGAGGCAGGGCCGCACACGTATACCGAGCACGTGCAGAACCTCCCACCCGGTCTCGACTCCGGCGAGGTGTGGGGTGTGCCCTGGAACTCGGATAGTCCGCAGAGCTGGAATCAGCGGTTCCCCGGACTGGCGTACTGCCTGGGTGGACGCTCGGTGTTCTGGGGTGGGTGGTCGCCATACTTCATCGACAGCGAGCTGCCGGCGAGCGCATGGCCGGCGAGCGTGGTGCACGACCTCACGAAGCCCGTCGTGAAGACAGGTGGACGGATGCTCTCCTACCTCGATCACGCCGCCGACCAGATCGGCACCGCGGAGACGAACGACTTCGTGAGCGGCCCACTGCACACGCTGCTGCGCGACCGACTGTTCAGTGGGCTGAAGGCGCGCCCAGCGTCTCCGCAGCTCACGCTCACCGGGAACCGTGGCTCGCTGAAATCAGCGAATGATCTGGAGGCGCCACTCGCGGTGCAGTCCTCATCGCCGCGCCCGGGCTTCTTCCCACTGAACAAGTTCAACGCCGTGCAGCTGCTCGTCCGCGCGGCGCGCCTGTCGCGCAGCGAGGCCGAGCAGAGCGCGCGCGGCGACGAAGCGGCGATCAACCGCAGGCGTCGCTTCATGGTAGTGCCGAACGTCCATGTGATCCGACTCGAACGGAACGTAGACGGCAACGGGCGACGCATCGCGCGGATCGTGACGAACCAGGGCGTCGTGGACGTGCCGGTGCAGGGGAAGGTGTTCGTCGCCGCCGGCACCGTGGAGAGCACGCGTCTCGCGCTGCTCTCGCTCCCGAACGCGCACGGGCTGATCGGGCGGAACCTCATGGCGCATCTGCGGTCGAACCTGACCATCCGCATCCCGCGCGCATCGCTGGAAGCCGCCGCACCCGGGCTCTCCAAGGAGCTCGCCGTCTCCGCGCTCTTCGTCAAGGGCGTGTTCAACCACGCGGACGGAAGCCCGGGACATTTCCACGTTCAGATCACGGCGTCGGGCGTCGGGAAGCTCGAGACGGGCTCGGAGGCAGAGCTGTTCAAGAAGATCCCGAACATCGACGAGCTGGATCGCTTCCGGGATCTCACCGATCAATATGTCGTGATCACCCTGCGCGGCATCGGTGAGATGACCGGCGACCGCACATCGGCCGATCCACAGAATCGTATCACGCTGGATTGGCAGGGCACGCAGGGCCCCTTCGACTACGGTACACCGCGCGCGCTCGTGCGTCTCGAGGCGGGGCCGAAGGACGCGTCGGATCCTCGCGGCTCGCGCGACCTCACGCTCTGGGACGCGATGGACGCCGCCTCCGACGAGCTCGCGCTGATCTTCGCGAATGGGAAGGCGGCCGATCTGCAATATCTCCGGGCTGCCGGCACGCCGGCGGTGTCGTGGTGGGACCCGCAGCCCCCGACCGCGAGCGAGCGGCGCGATACGTTGAGCTCGACGCACCATGAGGGCGGCACGTTGTGGATGGGCGACGATCCGGCGACCTCGGTGACCGACGAGTGGGGACGCTTCCACGAGTCGGACAATCTGTACGCCGTCGGTCCCTCGGTCCTTCCCACGCTTGGGTCGCCCAACCCGATGCTCTCCGGAGTCGCGCTGGCACGCCGCACGGCGGACCACGTGCTGCCCGCGGCGGCGATCACGCCGCCGGAGCCGGACTTCCGCATGCTGTTCGACGGCACGCTCGGCACGTTCCAGCAGTGGCGCGCTGCCGGCCCGGGAACGTTCGCGCTCCTCGACGGGACGATGGTCGGGCAGCCGTCGGGTGACCACACCGTGTACTACTACGCACCCGAGGCGTTCGCCGACTTCATCCTGCGCCTCGAGTTCCGCACGACCGACCTCGGAGACAACTCGGGGGTGTTCGTGCGCTTCCGAAGCCCGCTGCCCGCATGGCCCGATCTCGGTGATGCACGCATTCTGGGCAACCGCGCGTGGGTCGCGGCCCTCACCGGCTTCGAGGTGCAGATCGACGACTGGGCACGCCCCGCGGGGCTCGACAAGCACCACACGGGCGCGATCTACGACATACCGACAGGTCAGAACGGAGAGCCGCGCGCACAGGAGTTCCAGCGCGGGCCGGACCTGGTACCCGGCAACTGGAACACGCTCGAGATCTCGGTCGTCGGTGACCGCTACACGGTCATTCTCAACGGGGTGCGCACGTCGGAGTTCGTGAATCCCGATACGGCGCGTGGGCAGTCGTCGGAGAGGAACGCTGCCTCGGGCTACGTCGGCATCCAGGCTCACTCGGGTCGCGTGGCGTTCCGCAACATTCGCGTCAAGCCGCTCGCGGTGCCGGTGAGCACGCCGGTGAGCGCCAGCGTGACGACTGAAACGGCGGTACCTGTCAGCCCGCCGATGATCGAGCCACCACCGCGGCGACGCATTCCGAAGTGATGATCACCCCCGCTCGGCGGCGTTGCTTTTCCTGGCGCCGCCGAGTGGTTCCCGCGGCGACGCTGACAGGTCGCGCCAATTCGTCGTTAGCACGCTCCGGTACGACTCGCTCTCCGTCATCACCTTCACGAGCTCTGCATCCAGGCGTCCCGCCGCGGCTTCCTGCCGCAGCATCGCGAGCGCCTGGTCCACCGGTACCGACGGCTTGTACGGACGGTCCGATGCCGTGAGCGCGTCGAACATGTCGGCCACGGTGATGAGGCGCGTCTGAAGCGGGATCTCGTCGCCCTCGAGGCGTCGCGGATACCCTTCGCCGTTCAGAAGCTCGTGGTGCCCGTACGCGAACTCGACTACGTGCTTCAATTCTTCGGTCCATGGAATGGTGGACAAGTACTGTCGCGTCGCCGTGACATGCGACTCGACCTCGGCGCGCTCCCGATCATCCAGCGTGCCCTTTGATATTTGGAGGTAGTGCAGCTCCTCCGGCGTGAGATAGGGCGCGATGGTGCCGCCGGGTCGCTCGTAGGTGCGCTGGGCGACGACGAGCAGCTCGGCGGCGGTCGGCGCGTCCAGAACGGTGGGCTCGTTTGCGGTGCGCACGAGCTCACGAAATGCTTCGAGCTCCTTCAGCCCGGCAGCGAGCGCCTCCTCGCCGTTCTCGGTGCTCGAGCGGTTTCGCGTGCGCCAGGATTGGAGCTCCAGGGTTCTGGCAATCAGGTCGAAGCGCGCGTCGATGCGCTCCCAGAGCGCCGGCGGGAGCTTCTTCGCCTTCAGCAAGACTTCTTCGCGCACCGCGATCTTTCCGATATCGTGCAATAGCGCCGCGACGTGCAGCTCGCGCATCTGCGCTGGCGAGAAGCGAACATCGCGATACGGGCCGTCCCCCTTGCGTTGGACAGCCTCGGCGAGGGCGGTCGCCTGGGCCGCGACGCGCAGCGAGTGACCGGCCGTGGCCGGGTCGCGAAGGTCGATCGCGCTGACGGACGCCTCGGCGAAGCTCTCGAACGCACGTTTGATCTGCGCGTGGAGTGTCACGTTCTCGACCGCAGCGGCGGCCTGGCTCGCCAGCATCCGGGCAAGGCGAACCTCGCGTTCGGAATACTCGATCACGTACCGGTCGGCTGCCTCCTTGGTCGTGATCATCGCGCGCGGATCCGTTTTGCGATTGACGCAGACCAGCAGCCCCAGCACGCGATCGCGCTGGTCGATCATCGGTATCACGAGCATCGATCGGCGTCGATAGCCGTAGCGCTCGTCGAACTCGATGTTCAGCTCGAAGACGGCGCTGTGCGGCAGGTTGTACGCATCGGCGACGACGACCGGCTGTTTGAGGAGAGCGGCGTGGCCGACGATGCTCGTGTCGTCCACGGGATAGCGGGACGCTGGCGAGAGGAAGTCGCCGTCGATCGAGTCGAACGCGTACAGCACGGGACGGAGCCACTGGCGACCGTCCTCATCCTCGCGGATGAGAAGTAGGCCCCCTCCGTCGCTGTGGGTGAGTCGCTTGCACTGGCCCACGATCAGGCGGAGCAACGCCTTGCGATCATGCTCACGCATGAGTCCAATGCCGATTCGGCTCAGCTCCTGGAACTCGGCTTCGGATCGTGTGGCCGCAATGCGTGCGGTGGCGACCTCGCATGCCGCTCGGAGAACCGCGCGCCTGGCCGCTGCGTCCGTGATCCCGGCGATCGACAGGTCCGCGCGACGGCCCAGGGTAGACGCTGCGGGTTCGTCGGTCGCGACGATGACGACATGGTCGGGCACGGCGCTGGCGTCGCCGACGCGCTCGACGAGCGAACCGTCGACGAGCAGCACCGACGCCGAGGTGACGACGGTAGCGGACCCGAGCAGCTCCTCAGCCGGTCGGCGCGGGAGCTCACCATTGTCGGACGCGATGCCGCGCCCAGCGTACATCACGCACGTGGGCGCGTCACGTTCGCGCTCGGCCTCATTCGCCATTGGTACGGCACAGGTACCAGGTCCGTGTCCGTCCAGGATAACCCGACGAGCTCGCGAACACTGGGGCTCCTCTACGGGTCCACACCATTGGTCGCGCGGCGACCGGCAGGGCACACCTGGAACGACGCGCTGGATCGCGGCACGATGACCAGAGGCGACTGGCGACGCGATTGAGCCAAAGGCCAACATCATGACGGAACAGTCGATATTCACGATCGGTCACTCGACACGATCGAGCGATGAGCTCCTCGATGTGCTGGAGTCGTACGACATCGAACTGCTCGCCGACGTGCGCAGGATGCCGGGTTCGCGCCGGCTGCCGCAATTCGACTCGGCGACGCTCGAGCGGTCCCTCTCCGATCGTGCGATGGACTACTGCTGGATCACGCAGCTCGGGGGTCGAAGGCGACCCGGGCCGGCGTTACCCCCCGATAGTGGTTGGCGGCACCCGGCGTTCCGAGCCTACGCTGACCACCTGGCCTCCGAAGAGTTCGCCGAAGGATTGTTCGAGCTGCTGATGCTGGCGCACGGGCGGCGGACGGCGATCATGTGCGCGGAAGTGCTCTGGTGGCGTTGCCACCGTCGTCTCATCGCCGACGTGCTCGTGGTGCTCGGATGGACGGTCGTTCACATCTTCAGCGCGGAGAAGCGGGAGCTGCATCGGCTCGCACCGCCCGCTCGGATGGTCGGCACGGAGCTCTCCTACCGAGCCGAGCTCGCCGGCGCCTGAAGTGCGGGGCGTGAATCGCCTCGACTCCCGCCCTCCGAGTGACGCCATCGGAGAATAAGTCAATAGAAATCTTGACAAATATCTGTCCTGCTGTCATTCTCCTGGCGAGCGACGGAGCAGATCCGAGCACCGTCGAGTGTGCTTTCCTCTTGGTGGCAGTAACCCAAACGGTCCCGCCCGGTAGAGCCGGAGGCCGCTGAGGTATCAGCAAATGAAGCGTGACCAGCGAGCGGTTCTGAGCGGTACCGCCATCCCGAGCGCGAGGGGCTCGTCCGCACACCCGAGCGCGTCGCCAAGGCGATGGGCTTCCTCACCGCCGGCTACACGATGACCCTCGAGGGCGTCGTCGGCAGCGCGCTGTTCG
>DATFOL010000510.1:0-11496 GCA_035265545.1 Gemmatimonadaceae bacterium
CGGCCGGCGCAGTCGCCGACATTGTCGCCGACGAGGTCCGCGATCACCGCCGGGTTGCGTGGATCGTCCTCGGGGATTCCCGCCTCGACCTTGCCCACGAGATCCGCGCCCACGTCGGCGGCCTTCGTGTAGATGCCGCCACCAAGCTGGGCGAACAGCGCGACGAACGAGGCGCCGAAGCCGTAGCCGACGATCAGAAACGGGATGTGCTGCGCCCACTCGCCGGCGTCCATGCCCGCGGGCGCGAAGGACGACAGGGCGGCGAACAGGCCGCCCACACCGAGGAGACTCATCGCGACGGTGAACAGCCCCGACACCGCTCCACCGCGCAGTGCCGTCTGAAGCGCGTCGTTGAGGGACGTCATCGCCGCCGCAGCCACGCGAATGTTCGAGCGGATCGACACCCACATCCCCACATAGCCGGCAACGCCCGAGCTCAGAGCGCCGAGCAGGAACGATGCGGTGACGTAGAGCGCGAAGGTCTTCGGATCCTGGACCGGATCGTGAACCGTCGATGGGCGGAAGAATCCGTATCCAACGGCCAGGAGCACGGCCACGACGAGCGAGAGCGCGGCTATCGTCTTGTACTGCCGAGCCAGATAGGCCTCCGCTCCCTGCTGGATCGCGTTGGAGATCTTCTGCATCTCCGGGGTGCCGCGTGGTCGCGCGAGCACCCAGCGGGCGAGGAAGACCGCGAAAAGGAGCGCGACGGCGCTGGCGCCAATGACCAGCGTCAACAGAGAGGACTGCGTCTGCGTCATGTTGCGAAGTAGCGGGTTACGTGCGAATGGCGCCGACGCTCAAGCGTCAACTGCGATCGAGCCTTCGGCGCGGCGCCAGAGATAGAACACCGGGATCCCGACCAGTACGAGCACGAGGCCGGAGATCGACTCGGTCCGCGTCGTGGGCGAGAGGAGCAGCAGCAGCATCACTGCGCAGCAGAGGACGATGTACAGCGCCGGGAGGACGGGATAGCCGACGGCACGGTACGGCCGTGGCGCGTCGGGACGCTTCGCGCGAAGGATGAACAGCCCCGCGGTGGTGAACGCGTAGAACAGCAACGCCGCGAAGATCACGTAGTTCAACAGCTGTCCGTACGTTCCGGTGAGGCAGAGGATCGCCGTCCAGATCAACTGCAGCACCAACGCGAAGGCGGGGACGTTGTTGGAATTCAACGTCCCCGCCCTGCGGAAGAAGAGGCCATCACGGGCCATGGCGTAGAACACTCGCGCTCCCGACAAGATCAATCCGTTGTTGCAGCCGAAGGTCGAGATGAGAATCGCGCCGGCCATGAGGAGCGCGCCGCTCGGGCCGAAGATCGTTTCGGCGACGGCGGTGCCCACCCGGTCCTGGGTCGCGTGGCTGATGCCGCGTGCGACCGTCGTGGCGCCCTCGGTGGATCCGGCGTACGGGAGCACGCTCAAATACGAGAAGTTGGCGAGGATGTACAGCAGAGAGACCAGCCCCGTGCCGTAGACGAGCGCGAGCGGAAGATTGCGCGCCGGGTTCTTCACCTCCGCGGCGGCGAACGTCACGCTGTTCCACGCGTCGCTCGAGAAGAGCGACCCGACCATGGCCGCCCCGAACGCGATGACCAGCGTAGAGGTGAGCGACCATTGTCCCCCGAAATTACCGCCGGAGAAGTTGGCCGTGATGGCCTCCGCGTTCCGGCCGAGGGTCAGCCCGAGCAGGATCAGGAGCGCCAGCGCGCCCGTCTTCACGACGGTGAGCGTCGTCTGCACGAGCTTCCCTTCGCGCACGCCTCGCAGATTCACCCATGTGAGCAAGGCGATGCTGAGAAGGCCGATCAACCGCTGCGGCGTGAGGCCGATCAGAATCGCGTTCGCGGGGTTGGTGCAGCCGAGCGCCGCGACGCAGACGTCCGCCTGCGGGAACCAGGCGAAGCGCTCAGGGCCGATACCCGGAACGAGCACCCCCAGGAAACGGCCGAACGCGACGGCGACGGCCGCGATGGTGCCCGTGCCGATGACGACGAAGAACGTCCAGCCGTAGAGGAACCCCATGAGGGGGCCCATCGATTCACGCAGGAAGAGATACTGGCCGCCGGCGCGAGGGTACATCGCCGCGAGCTCGCCATAGGCGAGTGCACCGAGCAGCGTCATCACGCCCGAGAGCACCCACGCGAGCATCATCCAGAGCGGCGACGGAAGATCCCGCGCCATTCCAGCCGAAACGATGAAGATGCCAGACCCGATCATCGACCCCGCGACGAGCATCGTCGCGTCGGTCAACGTCATCGCTTTGACGAATCCGGTGTCGGACTGCGGCGTGGCTTCGGTCGAGACGGCCGAGCTGCTCATGCAGATGCGGAAAAAGCGAGAAGGCGTCGGCGGCGGTTGCCGTCGGCGTTTTCGTGACAATCCCGCAAAATGTAGAAGTGCGCCCGAGGGATTGCTAGAGCGCTATCGACTCGCTCGGCTCAGCTCGGAGGGACGCGGCAGCGCCTAGAACTCGTAGCCGACCTGCGCCTTCATGCGCAGCGGCGAGCCATCGGGACGTGTTCCCGGCCGAAAGCGCATGGATCGCAGCACCTGCGCGATGCGCTTGTTGTAATCGCCGTCACGTGTCGGTGTGAAATCGAAACCGATCACGCGCCCCGTGGAGTCGACATCGAACTCCGCGACGAAGTGCTGCCCACGCACGCTCGACGGCGCAGGGAGCGGGGGTAGGAAGAACTCGATGGGCACCGGCGGATAGTTGGCCTGCGTGCCACCCCCGGTACCCGGTCCCACCCCACTTCCCCGTCCCGTCCCCACACCGGCTCCGACTCCGCCCCCGCTCCCAGGGCCCGCACCGGCACTGCCATCGGCGCCGCTCCCACCACCTGCTCCGTCGACCGCGGACGCAACGGTGAGCGTTTCCGCGGGCGCGGCGGACTGCTGCTTCGGCTCGACTGGCGGCACTGGTGCGGGCTTTGGCGGCTCCACCTTCGGTATCGGCTTGGGCGGCGAGACGACGGGAGGCAGAGTGCTCGGTGTCGGAACGGGCGTCGGTGAGACTTTCACGAACTGGATCTTCTCGACCGTCTGACCACCAGTGCCTCGATTGCCACCGCCTCCGCCGCCGGCCGGGCCCGCGCCCCCTGCCCCCTGCTGCATCCGCTGGATGACCGAGCGCGGCATGAAGAACGGCACGATGAGCAGGAACACGATGAGCGCATGTACGACGATGGAGACCAGCGCACCCACGCGCCGGCCCTCATCGCGCATCGGCAAGCCGATGGGCTGCCGGTAGCGCGGGCGGGGAAATCCAGATTCGTCGGGAATGTCGTCCGGAGCGGGCATGCGAGCCGTGCCTGCGGTGAACTCCAGCCGGCGAGCGCGCCTCGCCGGCAGATAGAAAGTTATACGGCGGACGACCCTGGAAGGTTCGTCCGCCGTATGGTCCTTCTACCTACTGCGAGCCCGCTTGGCGCCTACTTGGCGCCCGGCGTGTCCTTGGGCGGCACGCCGATGACCTTCACTCCCGACCCGCGGGAGACGTCCATCGCGTGCACCACCTGGCCGTACTTCACCTTCGGGTCACCCTTCACGAAGATGATCTTCTCGGGCCGGCCGTCATAGATCTCCTTGAGGCGTGGTCCGAGCCGGTCTTCGGTGACCTTCTCTGTATTGATGCTGTAGGTGCCGTCGTTCAGCACCTCGAGCACGATCTGATTCGATGTCGCGTTGGCCGGAGCCGTGGACGGATTCGGATCGGGCAGCTGCACGTCGATCGACTTCCGCATGGTCGGGATCGCCGCCATGAAGATGATCAGCAGCACGAGCAGCACGTCGATCATCGGAGTGACGTTGATCTCGTTCTGCAGCCCGCCTGCTCCACCGACTGAGAATGCCATTAGTGTGCGCCTCCCGCCGGCGCGGGCGCCGCATGCGTGTCGCCGGCGACCGTCGACGTCGTCCCAGGTCTCTGATCGCTGATCATCGCCACGACGGTGACGCCGTTCTTGGCCGCCAGGTCGGTCGCGTCGACCACCTTCTCATACGGAAGGTCCCTGTCGGCCTTCAGATAGAGGACGTGGTCATCGCGGTTGGTGTAGATCCGCTTGATCTCGCTTTCGATCGCCGTCTTCGAGATCGGCTTCTTGTTCAGGTAGTAGTTCCCATCCTTGTCGATGCCGAGAACCTGATCGTTCTCCTCATCCTCCGGATGGTCCTTCAGGTTCTGACCCTGCGGCGGGGTGGCGTTGAAGCCTGCGAGAAGAGCGGGCGTCACCACCATGAAGATGATCAGCAGCACGAGCATGACGTCGATCATCGGAGTCACGTTCGGCGTCGACTGCACCCCCCCGCCGGCACTGGAGCTCATTGCCATCGGACTACCTCCTCACTGGATGGACCGACTCAGGTGGAGATCGGCGCGTTGCCGCCCGAGGAGGCGTTGAACTCGCGGGTGAACCGCGACCGGCCGAATTCGCCCGACACGCCCTTGATGAGGTAGTCGATCATCTCCTTGGAGACGTACGTCATCTCGGCGGTAAGGTTGTCGATCTTCGTCTGGAAGTAGTTGTACGCCCACACCGCCGGAATCGCGACGAGCAGACCGAACGCCGTCGTGGCCAGGGCCTCGGAGATACCGCCACCGATCGAGGCGAGACCGCCACCGCCCGACGCCGCCATGGCCGTGAAGGAGTTGATGATACCGATCGTGGTGCCGAGCAGACCGACGAACGGCGCCGTGGCACCCACCGTCGCGAGCACGGCGAGACCGCGCTTCAGCTGGGTGATCTCGAGGAGCATGTTACGCTCGACCGCACGCTCGGCCGAGTTGATGTCCGACACGGTCACCGAGCCATCCTGGATGAGCGGCTTGACCTCGCCCAGCGCGCCGCCGAGCACCAGCGCGACGTGCGACTTCTTGTAGCTCTCGGCGAGCTTGATCGCCTCGGTGAGGTTGTCCTCCTCGAGGAACTGCGAAAACTCCGGGGCGAACTTGCGGGTCTCGGCCTGCGCGGTGCGCAGATTCCACCACTTCTGCACCATGATGGTGAGCGAGTAGATCGACATGAGAGCCATGACGATCACGATGCCCTTGGCGAAGTTGCCCATCGCGGCCCAAAGGCCAGCTAGCGACAGATCCATAGTCTTCGAGTCTCCGGAGGGGTGATTAGCTCTTTTGGAGCGAGAACGTGAACGGCTGCTGCACGAGCTGCTTCACCTTGCGACCACCGACTTCCGCCGGATAGAAGCGCATCTGCGGCAGCGCGTTCTTGACCGCCGCGGTGAACAGGTCGTGACTGGACTTGAGCACCTTGAAGCTGCCCGACTCGAAGCGCCCCGTGGTGTCGACGACGAACTGGGCGAGTACCTCGCCCTCGACGTTGGCCGACCGGAGCATGTCGGGGTAGCGCAGGTTGCCGGTACCCGGGATCTGCTGTACCTGCTTCTCGACCTGGAACTCGAAGAACGGCTGGTCGGTGTTGACCGGGGCGGTGCCGCCGACCACACCCTTCGCCACGCCGCCCGCGACGCCCTTACCCGAGAAGTCGGCCTCGTCCGTCACCTTCTTGGAGAGGTCGATGTCGGGCAGCACGTCGGGGACCTTCACGGGCGCGGTCAGCACCTGGAAGCCCTTCGGCGGTGGTGGCGCCATCACGACGTCCTTGGGGGGCGGCGGCACTTCCTTGGGCGGAGGGGGCTCCTCCTTCTTCTTCATCTCGACGAACTCGACTTTCTCGGCCTTGGGCTTCTCGAGCTGCTCCTTGGCCTGCAGCGTTCCGAACACGGCAGCCGTTCCCAGCAGCGCGTGAACCACACCGCTGAAGATGAGACCGCCGGTCGTCCGCTGCTTCTTCGGCTTCGACTCGATCAGGTTGTTGAACATGTCCGCGCAGGCCTACGTGGTTTGAGGACGGGACACTTTCGTTGCGTGATCCAACCTATTCCGCGTTACGCAGCGTGGAACTGTTTACGCATTAAGATTTCGTGAAAACCGAATTACTCTCCGATGTCGCGTTAGTCTCCGCTGCCGCGCTCGCCGCTGGATCGCGTAGCCGTGAGGCTGGGTTGTGTCACGGCGCCCCGGCCGTCACGCACATCGCGGGCCCGCCGGTTCTCGATGCCATCGCTGGCGGCCTCCGGAGTTCGCGCCTCCGGATCGAGAACGAGCATCGGCAGCGTCACCGTGAATACCGATCCGCGCCCCAATCTCGACTGCACGGTGATCCGTCCGCCGTGCGCCTGGGCGATCCACTGACTGATGGCGAGGCCAAGACCGAAGCCTCCCCGCTCGCTCGTGCGTGACCGCGCGCGGTCCGCTCGCCAGAACCGCTCGAAAACGTGCGACAGATCGGCTGCCGACATGCCGATCCCCGAGTCGCGCACCGTGAAGGCGATCTCGTTCGCCATGCGGTGGCTCAGCGAGAGCTCCACCCGGCCGCCGCTGGGCGTGTACTTGATGGCGTTCGTGATGAGGTTGAGGAAGAGCTGCCGCAGGCGCCGCGCGTCGCCGTCCACGACGCCCTCCTCCAGCACCGACATCGACACGGTGAGTCCGCAGTCCTCACCGAGAATGACCGCGGTCTCGTAGACGTCCCGCACCAGGGGACCAAGCGGCACCGGCTCACGATGGATGTCGAAGCGGCCCTCGTCGGCGCGAGCCAGCGTGAGCAGGCTGTCCACGAGGTCCGACATGCGCGCCGTCTCCTGCAGCGCCTCCTCGAGCGCCTGCATCGCCTCGCTGCCCTGCGCACCGGGATGCATCGCCCGTTCGACGTCGGCACGCAGCACGGTGAGCGGAGTCTTGAGCTCGTGCGATGCATCCGCGGTGAAGCGTCGAAGCGCGCCGAACGACGTCTCCAGTCGCGCGATCATCGCGTTGAGGGTATTGCCCAGGCGCGAAAGCTCGTCACTGCCCAGGTTCGCGGCCAGGCGGCGATGGAGCGACCGGCCGTCGGTGATCGCCTCCACGTCGTTGATGAGCCGCTCGACCGGCTCCAGCGCGTTCCCGGTGATGACGTACGACGCGCCGAGGAATCCGAGCAGCACCAGCGGGAGCACGACGAGCATCGTGCCGACGAGGACGTCGCCGCTCAGCACCGCCAGGGTGGTCGGGACACCTGCCACCACGCGGGTGATCTCGGGCAGCAGCGTGGAGTCGCGCCGCGCCACGAGCAGCATCTTGCCGTCGAACAGCGGATCGGCAACGGACACGAGCGCGCCGGCACCGTTGGGCTCGAGCCCGGCCGCGGTCTCGAAGATGGCGGAGCGGTCCTCGAGGGTGAGCTGACGCATGCCGATCGAGGTGTAGAGCCGTTCCCCGTGCCTGTCGTAGATGATGAAGTAGCCGGGGATACGACCGACGATCGACTGGGCACTGCCGGTCAGCGAGCGCACCGTCGCACCGGTGGAGTCGGCCTGCTCTTCGACGAGCGGATGGTCGTTGAGCACCCAGTCGCGCAGCGGCTGCAGTACGCGGTCGCCCTGCCCGATCACCGTCGGACCGAGCGCGTCGATGCCGCTGGCCACCCGCACGATGTACAGCGCGACGGCGAACACGATCAGGCCGCCGATGAGGGCGACGCCGTAGGTGACTGTCAGCCGAGTGCGGAGCGTCGCCATGTCACTCCTTCAACACGTATCCCACCCCACGCACCGTGGTGATGAGCTTCCGGGCATGACCCGCGTCGATCTTCTTCCGCAGGTGGTTGATCACCACGTCCACGATGTTGGTGCCCGGATCGAAGTGATACCCCCAAGCGTACTCCGTGATCAACGTCCGGCTCATGACGCGGCCGGCGTGGCGAGCGAGGTACTCGAGAACGGTATACTCCTTCGGGGTGAGCTCGATCGGAACCCCCGCGCGCCGCACCTCGTGCGTCGCCTGGTCGATCTCCAGGTCGCCGACGCGGAGCACCGGCGATGCCAACGCGCGAGGACGGCGCGCGAGGGCCTCGACGCGCGCGAGGAGCTCCTCGAACGCGAATGGCTTCGTGACGTAGTCGTCGGCGCCGGCGCGGAGGGTGGCCACCTTCGCGTCCACGGCATCCTGCGCGGTGAGCACCAGCACCGGGCGCTCGAATCCCTTGGCCCGCAGCGAGCGAAGGATCTCCTGCCCGCTCTTCCCCGGGAGGCGCATGTCGAGGATGACGAGATCGTACGCCTCGGAGCTGGCGCGGCGCTCCCCTTCCTCGCCATCGGTCATCAAGTCGACCGCCCAGCGGTGCTCCTCCAGACCGCGCTTCACGTACTGACCGACGGTCGGATCGTCCTCGATGACGAGAATGCGCATGCCTAGTCGACTCCGCCGGGCCGACGAAAGCCGTATTCGCGGATCTTGCGATACAACGTCTTGGAGCTGATCCCGAGCGTGGTGGCGGCGCGCCCCTGATGCCAGCTGGTCTCGTGGAGCACCGACTCGATGTGCCGACGTTCGAGCTCGGCGAGCGAGATCGCGGGCACGGAGCCCCGCTCGATCGCGCCCGGGGTCGGGATCTGGAGCGGCAGGTCGCTTGCATGAATCTGCGGTCCCCTCGCGAGCAGCACGGCGCGCTCCATCACGTTCTTCAGCTCGCGAACGTTGCCGGGCCACGGATAGCGCCCGAGCAGCTCCATCGCGTCCGGCGCGAGCGTCGGCGGGTTGACCTTACCGAACTGCTTGAGAAAGCGACGCGCCAGCAGCGGGATGTCTACGGACCGGTCCCGCAGCGCCGGCAGCTCGATGGCGATGGTGTTCACCCGGTAGTACAGGTCGTCGCGGAAGGTGCCCTCCGAAACGCAGGCGGCGAGGTCGCGATTGGTCGCGGCGAGGACGCGCACGTCCACTTCGACCTTCTGGGTGCCGCCGACGCGATAGAAGCTGAGCTGATCGAAGGCGCGCAGCAGCTTGCTCTGGAGCTTCGGCGACAGCTCGGCGATCTCGTCGAGGAAGAGGGTGCCTGCGGCCGCCAGCTCCATCAGGCCCAGCTTGCGCTCGTCGGCGCCAGGGAACGCTCCACGTTCGTGGCCGAACAATTCACTCTCGAGCATTCCCTCCGAAAGCGCGGCGCAGCTGACGTCGACGAACGGGCCGGAGCGACCGGACAGTCGATGCAGCATGTGGGCGACGATCTCCTTCCCCGTACCCGACTCGCCCGTGATCAGCACCGGGGAATCGCTCGGCGCCACGCGCGAGATCATGTCCAGCACGGCCTGCAGGGGGGCGTACTGCGTGTCGATCTCCGCCGCACCGCCGACGCGCTCGAGCTGCGACTGAAGCAAAACGTTCTCACGCGCCAGTCGTCGCTTCTCCCACGCACGCCGCACCAGCACGTCGATCTCTGCCATGCGGTAGGGCTTGGCCATGTAGTCGTACGCACCGAGCTTCATGGCACTGATGGCCGTCTCGATCGTGCCGTTGCCGGTGATGATGATGACCTCCGGCGGATCCGCCTCGGTGCGCACTTGCTTGAGCACCTCGAGGCCGTCGAGCTCCGGCATCACGATGTCGAGCAGCGCGACGTCGTACGCCTCGGCACGGAGCGCGTCGAGCGCGGCACGGCCGTCGGTGACGGTGCGGACCGCGAAGCCGCGACCACCGAGGAAGTTCGACAGGATCTGGCCGAGGTGCACCTCGTCCTCGGCCACGAGCACCTTGATCTTCGTCTCGTTCACGTACCCTCTCCTCGTTCATCGGAGCGCGGGAGCACGATGCGGAACACGCTGCCCTCCCCCGGCGTGCTGTCCACCTCGATACGTCCGCCGTGCTCGGCCACGATGGCATAGCAGATCGACAGACCCAACCCCGTGCCGCGGCCGGGCGCCTTCGTGGTGAAGAAGGGCTCGAAGATCTTCGGCAGATCGGCGCGCCGGATCCCCTCCCCGTGATCGACGACCTCGGCGAGCACGCTGTGCGCGTCCTCGCCCCACCGCGTGCGCAGTTCCACCGTGCCCTGCTCGTGCATGGCGTCCATCGCGTTGAGCAGCAGCGACATGATTACCTGCACGAGCTGCTCCTCGTTCGCGCGCACCACGGGCCCGAGCGAGCGGTCGAGATCGAGCCGAACGGTGAGCTTCTTGAAGCGAGTGTGGTGCTTCAGGATGAAGAGCGTCCGTTCGATCGCGGTGTTGACGTCGACCAGCGACTTGTCCGCAGACTTCGGCCGGCTGAAGTCCAGCAGCGAGTCGATGATCCCCTTGCAGCGACCAACCTCGCTCTGGATGAGTCGCAGTCCTTCGCGAAGGGGCGCGGGCGGCTCCGTCATCGAGAGCTCGAGGCTCTCCGCACAGGCGGATATCGTCGCGAGCGGGTTGTTAATCTCGTGCATCACGCCCGCCGCCAGCGTGCCGATCGCGGCGAGCTTCTCCGCCTGGCTGAACCGGTCGTGCGCCTCGCGCCATTCGGTGACGTCCTCGCCCACCGTGATGACGTGAGTCACGGGACCGTCGTCGAGGCGCATCGGAATCTTCGAGATGCGATACGTGCGCGTCTCGCCCGAGGCGCGCGACTCCATCTGGAAGATCTGCAGCCGCCCGGTGGCGAACACCTCGTCGAACTCGCGGCGCAGGAGGTCGACGGGTTGCCGGTGCAGGATCTCGAAGATGGTGCGGCCGAGTGCATCCTCGCGCGACACACCCTGCATGCCGGTCTCGCGCTTGCGGTTCCAGACGGAGATGCGGTACTCGCGATCGATGACGTAGAGGCCGACCGGCAGGGAGTCGATGATTCGCTCGGTGATGCGGCGCTCGCGATCGATCTGCCGGGTGCGCTCCATGACCTCCGACTCCAGCCGCTGCGCATGCGCCGCCTGCCGAAGCACGGGCGCGAGGATGTCGGCGACGGTGGAGAGAAACGCGTGCTGCTCCGGCGAGAGGTGCGGTGGCGGCGCGAGCACGAGCGCACCCAGCGGATCGTGCGCGGCATGGAGACGAACGAGCAGCATGTCGTCGTCACCTCGACCGGAGCGAGTCAGCCGCGCGCGAACGTCGAGCGGTGACGGCGGCGCTGCGCCGACCCTCGCGTGACAGCGCATGCCGGTTGGCTCGGCGAGCCAGAGCGAGACGCCCGGCGCTCCGACGGCGCTCGAGATGCCGGAGAGCACGCCGCCGAGCACTTCTGTCGGATCGTCGCCGGTGGCGAGCGACGCCGCGATCTGCGCGAGCGCACTGAGGAGCGTCCCGCGCGTATCCTCGCCGGGTGTTCCGGTCGCGGTCGAGATGGAGTCGGACGGGATTTCGTTCGATCCAGGGGGAACCAGAGTGCCGCTCGTGTGGAAGGGAGCGGCGAATCTAGGCCGGCGCGTCGGAGCGGACAAGATGACCGACGCGCCCTCCGTCATCTTACCGACTCGAGTCCCTCCCACAGTCCCTGGAGGTACATCGCGCCGAGCGCACGATCGTGAAGACCGTAGCCGGGACGGCCACGCTCACCCCAGATCATTCGCCCGTGGTCGGGCCGCATCGGTCCGGTGAACCCGACCTCGACCAGCGCGGCGAGCACGTCGCGCATCGGCACGTCGCCGAAGCGCGACGGGTGCGGCGCCTCGTGGAACCGACGCTC
>DATFOL010000511.1:0-3804 GCA_035265545.1 Gemmatimonadaceae bacterium
GGGCGCCTCGTTCAAGTACAAGGACAAGGTGATCCCACAGGCAGGAATGGAGGTATACACCCCCAACTGGACCGACGTCGACGGCGGCGACATCTACCCCGGCCGGAGCTTCACCTACGCCGAGAATGCCAAGGGCGCGCGAGTCGCCCTCGTGAACGACAAGCTCGCCGAGCAGCTGTTCGGTATATCAGAGCCGCTCGACAAGGTCATCAAGATCAACGACGTCGAGTTTCAGGTCATCGGCCTGTACCACTATACGGCGAGCCCGATGGGAACTCCCACCTCCGGCGGTCAGGGCGACTCGCCGAAGGCGATCATCCCGTACGAGTCCGGCCGTCGTCACCTCAACATGTGGCTGCGCGGCACGGACCTCATCGTGAAACCTCGCGCCGGTATCACGGCCCAGGAGGCCGTCGACGACGTGACGGCCGCGCTTCGCTCCCACCGCGGCCTGCGTCCGACGGCGGAGAACAACTTCGAGATCATCACCCAGGACCGCCTCTGGTCGATCTACACCAAGCTGTTCGGCACCTTCTTCATCGTCGGGCTGGCGCTGTCGTCGGTGGGTTTGATGGTCGGAGGTGTGGGCGTGATCGCGATCATGATGATCTCGGTCACCGAGCGCACGCGCGAGATCGGCGTCCGCAAGGCCCTGGGAGCGACGCGCTGGACCATCCTGTGGCAGTTCCTCGTCGAGGCGGTCACGCTCACCGGGATCGGCGCCTCGGTCGGTCTCGCGTTGGGCATCGCGGTCGCGATCGGCGTCCGCACGGCGTGGCCCGCCGTGCCGGCGACGACCTCCTGGGCCACGGTGGCTGCCTCGCTTGGCATCAGCGCCGTGACCGGCGTGCTGTTCGGGATGCTCCCCGCGATCAAGGCCGCGCGGCTCGATCCGGTGACGGCGTTGAGGTACGAGTAGCGGTCACTTCGCAGCACCGCACACTGTCGAGATGCCGGCCGCGGAGACCATCCCTATATTCCCGCGATGCCAGCCGACCAGACGAATCCCGGCGCGCCCGCTCCCGTCACCATCCTCGCCATCGCCGCGCACCGTGACGACGTGGAGCTCACCTGCGGTGGCACGCTGATCAAGGCTGCCAAGCTCGGGCACCGCACGGCGATCCTCGATCTGACCCAGGGTGAAATGGGGACGCGGGGCTCCGCCGAGCTCCGGCGGCGTGAGGCCGATCGCGCCGCGGAGATCATCGGGTGCGACTTCCGGGAGAACCTCGAGCTGCCCGACGCCGCGATCGAGAACACTCCGCGCACGCGCACGGCCCTCGTGCGGGCGATCCGCCGATACCGGCCGCGCGTCGTGATCGCGCCGCCCCTGGAAGGGCGCCATCCCGATCATCGCGTGGCTGCACAGCTCATCCGCGATGCCTGCTTCCTCGCCGGGCTCGCCAAGCTCGCTCCCGATGTGCCGAAGCACCGGCCGTTCAAGATTCTCCACGCGCTGGCCTATCGGCAGGACTTCATTCGCCCGACATTCGTCGTCGACATCAGCGACGAGTTCGAGCAGAAGATGGCCGCGGTACGCTGCTACGAGTCGCAGTTCGAGGGAGAGATCCAGGCGGGCGAGATCTATCCCAACGGGGAGCCGCTTTACGACATCGCCACCCACTACGCGGCGACGTACGGCGCCCTGATTCGTACCCGCTACGGCGAGCCGTTCTTCACCACCGAGATGATGCGCGTCGACGACGTCGGCTCGCTCGAGGTAGCCACGTTTTGACCGACGCGCGGCGTGATGAGTCGGAGGTCACCTACGGCTCGTATCTCGCGCTCGACCAGCTGCTCGCACTGCAGCATCCCCGGTCGGTGCCCGAGCACGCCGATGAGCTGCTCTTCATCGTCGTGCACCAGGCGAGCGAGCTGTGGTTCAAAGAGATTCTCCACGAGCTCGACGGCCTGATCGACGCGTTCGAGCGCAGCGAGTCGGAGTTCGCCCTGTTCCGCATGGGGCGGATCAATGCGCTGATGCGCATCGTCTCGGCGCAGCTCTCCGCGCTCGAGACACTGCCACCGCAGCATTTTGCGGAGTTCCGGCGGCACCTCGGGACCTCGAGCGGATCCCAGAGCGCACAGTTCCGCGCCATCGAGGCGGCGTCGGGGCTGCGCGAGCCGCACTTCATGCACGTACTGAGCGAACACGGTGAGATCCCCCCGCTCGTCCAGCGCGCGCTCGCTCGGCCGACGTTGCAGGAGCTCTTCCTCGGGTTGCTGCGGGAGCAGAGGATGGAGCTCGAGGCGCTCTACGTCGGTGAGCGGCCGACGACGCTGTTCTTCCTCGCCGAGGCATTGCTGGAGTACGAGCAGCAGTTCGGGCTGTGGCGGTTCAAGCACGTTCAGCTCGTCGAGCGCGTGCTTGGCCCGCTCACCGGCGGCACCGGCGGCACCCTCGGCGCGAAGTACCTCGCCCGCACGATCGATCAGAAGTTCTTCCCGGAGCTGTGGGCCGTGCGGGCGAAGTTCTACGGATCGCCTCGCTGACGTGCTGCACGACATCTCCGTCGCCGTGCGCGTCGGCACGCCCGAGTGGCCCGGCGACGCGCCGTTCGGCTGCGGATGGACGACCCGCATCGCGGACGGCGCGAGCGTGAACCTCTCGAACGTGTCGGGGAGTCCGCACGTCGGCACCCACGCCGACGCACCGCTGCACGTGCGAGACGGCTGGCCAGCGAGCGACGACCTGCCGCTCGACGCGTTCCTCGGCGAGGCGCTGGTACTCGACGTCAGCGCGGCCGCGCCCGGACCACTGTCGCTCGCACTGGACGACCCACGCCTCTCGGGAGTCGAACGCCTCCTCATCCGCACGGGCCGATCGATCGCCGACGGCGTTTTCCCTCCCTCCTGGCCAGTGCTGTCTGCGGCGAGTGCGGCGACGCTGGCGGCGCGTGGTCTACGGCTGGTCGGCGTGGACGCACCCTCGGTCGATGAGCGCGACAGCAAGTCGCTGGCGGTGCATCACGCGCTGTTCGGCGGCGGCGCGTTCGTATTGGAGAACCTCGACCTGCGCGGGATCCCCGAGGGACGGTATGAGTTGGTAGCTCTGCCGCAGCGTCTCGTCGGGCTCGACGCGGCCCCGGTGCGCGCCATCCTGCGCGCGCGCTGACGGCCTCGCGCGCCGGCTCCCTGCCCCGTTAGCTTCCGGAGTATGCCGGAGCCAGTCTACCTCGACCACGCCGCCACCACTCCCGTCCGCGAGGAGGTGTTCGCCGCGATGCAGCCCTATTTCGGGGCGCGCTTCGGCAACCCGTCCAGCGTGCACCGGTGGGGACGCGAGGCGCGCACCGCCCTCGACGAGGCGCACGAGCGCCTCGGACGATGTCTGGGCGCGACCGCGGACGAGATTGTCTTCACCTCGTGCGGCACCGAGGCGGACAACATGGCGCTCATCGGCGTCTGGCGCGCGCGGCGCGGGGAAGCGGGAGGCCGCAGAGCCGCCGTGTCGACGCCGATCGAGCACAAGGCGGTGCTCGGTGCACTGCATCAGATCGCGAAGGAAGGTGGTGAGGAGCGACTGCTCATGGTCGAGCCCACGGGGCGCGTAGAGCTGGCCTCCTTCGATGCCCTGGTACGCGAAGACACCGCAGTGTGCTCCGTGATGTGGGTGAACAACGAGATCGGGACGCTGCAGGACGTGCCCGCGCTGGCCGAGCGCGCCCGGAGTCGCGGGGTCGTGTTCCACACCGACGCCGTGCAGGCGTTCGGCAAGGTCGACATCGATGCGCGGCGCACGCCGTTCGACCTGCTGTCGATCTCGGGTCACAAGATCGGCGCACCGAAGGGGATCGGAGCTCT
>DATFOL010000512.1:0-2028 GCA_035265545.1 Gemmatimonadaceae bacterium
CTCGCCGTGCATCTCGCGCGGCATGGCGACGAGGCCGAGGCGTGGGTGACGGGCCGCGCGACCGGCGAACCGGTGCGGGGGGCGCGCGTCACGTTCGTGCGCGGGAGCGAGCGGCAGGGTGGCGCGACGACCGATGCGATGGGCGTCGCGCATCTGAGCGGTGTCGGCATGCGCAGCACGCGGGACGTCATCCCCGACCGTCATGTGGAGGTCGAATACGAGGGAGATCGCGTGCTGCTGGCGCTCCCGCGCGATGGTGCGCGAGACGATCGCGACGTGCCTGGCGATTCGACGAGCGTCTCCTCGTCGATCGCGATTCGTGGCGCGCTGACCGGTGCGGCGTTCAGTGACCGCGGGATCTATCGGCCCGGACAGCGGGTGTTCGTGAAGGGGATCGCGCGCACCTATCGTTCGGAGACGGGCTATCACACGCCCGTGGGAGACTCCGTCCGTTGGACCCTCACGTTCGAGCGTGACGGGTCGCGGGAGCACGTTGCGACGCGCACCGGTCGGCTCGGCGACTTCGGCGCCCATGGCGACAGCCTCGAGCTCCCGGCCACGGCACGCGTCGGCTGGTATCGTGCCGCGTTCGCCGTGCGCGACCGGCACGGCTGGCGCGACGCCGCCGCCGCGAGCTTCAGCGTCGCCGAGTACCGCGTGCCCGAGTTCGCCGTGCGCGCCACTGCCGACACCAGCGTGCCCCTGTACGCCGGCGACAGCGCGACGGTCCGCGTCGAGGCGCGCTACCTGTACGGACCGCCGATGGCGAACGCGGTGGTCAACACCGTGGTAGGCACCAGCGACGACTGGGGAGCAGCGCCGCAGCTGAAGGCGCTCGAGGGCTTCGAAGTCGGACGCTCGACCTGGCTCGACGAGGAGCGCCCCAGGGAGCCCGACCAGCAACCGGCGCCCGCGCGGCTCGGTGCCGACGGCACCCTCGTCATGCGCGTACCCAGTCGACGAATCACGAGACCCGGCGCCCTCTCGGTCTCGGTGCTGGTGCAGGACGCCAATCGACAGACGATCTCCGCGTCGACGAGCGTGCCGGTGCGCGTCGCGGACGCCTTCGTGGGAATCCGCACCGCGCAGCGACGATGGGATTGGACGGTGGAGAAGCCGGTCCCGATCGAGGTCGTCGCCGTGCGTGGTGACGGCTCCCTGCGTCCCGGTGCGACCGTGCGGCTGGCGGCGTACCGGATCGACTGGCGCGCGGGCCGCTGGCAGCGGGACACCACGTGGCGAGCGTCGATCACGTCGGGCAGTGGGCCGGTGCAAGCGTCGTTCACGCCGACACTGCCAGGATGGTACGAGATCGTCGCGTCGATCCGGGACGACCGCGGCCGGCTCGCCGAGAGTGGCATGCACGTCGGCGTGATCGGAACGGGCTGGCGGGGACGGCAGGAAGGACTGTTCATCTCGCTCGACAGGAACGAGGTCACCGCGGGCGATACGGTGACCGCGATCGTCGAGGCATCGGTGGAGCTCCAGGCGTGGGCGTCTCTTCACGAGCGCGGAACACGGTGGCAGCGACTCGTCACGCTCAAGCGCGGCATCAACGTGCTCAAGGTGCCGGTCCCGAAGACGTCGGCGCAGTATGCCGAGCTTCACGTCATGGCCACTCGCCCGGTCGCGTCGGCGCCATCGCGCGACTCCGAGGTGCCCTACTTCATTCACGCGACATCGCGACTCTACGTGACCGACTCGGCGCGCATGCTGCGCGTCCGCGTCGCCGCCGAGCGCGCGCGCTACCAGCCGCGCGACACGGTGCGCGTGGCGGTGAACGTCTCCGATCGCCACGGACGTGGCAGGCGAAGCGAACTCGCGGTGTGGGCCGTGGACGAAGGCGTGGTCTCGCTCACGGGGTTCGCCCCGCCGCCCCTCCTCACGCAGCTCCTCGAAGGGCGCCACGAGTATTGGTGGCTGGGCTCCACGCTGCTCGGCACGCTCGTTCCCGGTCCGCCGGGTCTCGCGCCCCTCTTCTCGCTGTATGACAGCTTCCGTCGTAGCGACGTGACGGGCGCCGCGGCG
>DATFOL010000513.1:0-17966 GCA_035265545.1 Gemmatimonadaceae bacterium
GCCGCCTGTCGCTCGGCACGAACGCGCTTCTCCCGCTCCCACCGGGCACGTACGCGCGCAACCTGGTCGTCCGTGAGCGGGCTCAGATGGCTGCGCACGGGAACGTCCATCTGACGAAGCAGTCCCATCACCTCGTCGGCGGAGATCCCGAACTCACCAGCCATGTCGTGTACGCGAAGCTTGCTCAAACCACCCTCCTATGGGGCCCCTGTGGAGCCCGACTCCACCAGCGCACGAATCCCTTTCGCGAGCTGCCGATCCACGATCCCAACGACCGCGGTGGACTCTCGTCCCGCCACTGCGCCAAGCTCGGTGGCGCTCGGTACCTCGATGAATCTAACGCGCCTGGCATTGAGAAGCGGGACCACCTTGTCCAGGCTGTGACGCGACGCGTCGGTCGCCACGATGGCGAATGCCACCTTGTTCTTCTTCACGCCTTCACGAACTCGTTCCACTCCCACCACCGCACCACGCGCGCGGATGCCAAGCCCGACGAGCCGGAAGAGCCGCTCCTGCGTCGCCGCGTTCAAGCTCACTCTTTCGCACCGCCGTTCGACGAATGCACCTCACCCTCCGCAGGAGAGTCCTCCGTCGTGAGCTCTTCCAGCAGCGAGATGATTCGATCGGCTTCCTCGGGCGCGATCCCCGCCAGCCGCAGGAAATCCTCCCGCTCGAGATCGATGATGTCGTTCAGTGTCCGATAGCCCGCCTCGTTGAGAACGGCCACCGTGGCCGGATGCATTCCAGCCAGCTCGGTGAGCGGAACGTCCGCCGCGGCGTCGCTCTCGGCCTCGTCCGGCAGCGGCGCAAACAGTTGCTCGGCGCCACCCTTCTCGAGCCACTCGCGGCTCGAGTAGAGATCGATCTTCCAGCCAGTGAGCTCCGAGGCGAGTCGAACGTTCTGACCGTTGCGGCCGATGGCCAGCGACAGCTGATCCTCGTCGACCACAGCCTGGATCGTCTTGCTGACGCCATCGCTGAAGACGCGCGCCACCTTCGCCGGCGCGAGCGCGAGCTTCGCGAACCGCTCGGGATCGGAGGACCACGGGACGATGTCGATGCGCTCGCCACCGAGCTCGTTCACGACCGTCTGCACGCGCGATCCCTTGAGCCCGACGCAGGCGCCCACCGGATCGATGCTGTCATCGCGCGAGAACACGGCAATCTTGGTCCGACTGCCCACTTCGCGGGCAGTGGCGCGGATCTCGACGATGTTCTGCTGAATCTCCGGGACCTCGAGCTTGAAGAGCGCCTTGACGAACAAACCGTCGGCCCGGCTCAGGATGAGGCGCGGCCCCTTCGGGGTCTCCTCGACGCGCTTCAGCACCGCACGGATTGGCTCGCCCTGGTGGAAGTGCTCGCGGTGGTTCTGCTCGCGGTAGGGAATGATCGCCTCCGCCTCACGGAACTTGTTCAGCATCACCACCAGCTTGCCGCGCTCGATCTGCTGGATCTCGCCGGACAGGAGGTCACCGACCCGCGAGGCGAACTCGTCGCGGATCTTGGTCCGCTCGCCTTCACGCACGCGCTGGATGATGCGCTGCTTCGCGGCCTGGATCGCTGCACGGCCGAAGACGGTGAAGTCGAGCGGCTCCTCCATCACGTCGCCCGGCTCGAATCCCTCGTCGAACAGCTTCGCTTCCTCGAGGGCGATCTCGCGCGCCGAGTCCTCGACCGTCTCCACGACCGTCTTGAGGAGCACGATGCGGATCTCGCCCTTCGCGTCGTCGATGTCGACCTCGGCCTGGACGGTCGGTCCATATTTCTTGGCCAGCGCGGCCATGAACCCGTCCTGCAGCAGCCCGTACAGCTCCGTGCGATCGAGCTGCTTCGAATTCGAGAGCTCGCGGAACGCGGCCAACATCTCTGCGGAACTGACCATCCAAGACCTCGCTGAAGTGGGCTCGCCGTCTCCGGCGACCCGTCCATCCTGTTTAGTTAGAGGCGAAACGCCAACCGCGCCTCCTTGACCGCGGCGAGCGGAATCCGCCTCGCCTCTCCACGCTCCGGCCGAAGCGTCACGACTGCTTCGCCGTCTTCCTCGTCCACCCCCACGATCTCGGCCTCGAACCGACCACCGGCCTCGGGCGCGAGGACGTTCGCCCACCTACCGACGAAACGTCGCCACTCGGCCGGCGTCCGCAGGGGACGCTCGCCAGGTGACGACACCTGCAACACGTAACGCTCGGCAACCACGGATCCCGTATCGAGTCGCGCCTCGAGCGCGCGAGAGGCTCTCGCACAATCGTCGACGGTGACCTTCTCGCCATCGCGTCGATCGATGCGAACCTCGAGCACCGGACGCGATTTCGTCCCACCCTTCCGTAGCTCGACGAGATCGTAATCAACCTCGTCAAGCCCTTCGACGACAACATGTTCCAGCTCGTCGCTCATGTTGTCTCTAGGCAACGTCAGAGAATAAAAAAATGTGGGGAGCCTCCCCCACATTTCGCGGCCGGCCCGAAGTCCGTTCGCAAGCATTCAAACTAAGACTCGCCGACGGCGGGGTCAAGTTGTCTCGACCGTCGCGCGCCCAAGCCGACCCTCGCATGCGTCTGCTGGCCCGACGTTCGCAAGACCGGGAGGCACCGCCAACCAGGGTTCCGTGCGTCTTCCATCATTCGTTCGCCAGCTCACGGATCCTCTCCTGCTCGATCTCCGGGTACCCGTGCTTTCCGGCAGCAATCGCGGTCGGTGGTGGAGTCTGATCAGCGCTGGAAGCGGGCACGCGACGGGCCGACGGACCGCACGCCAGCTCGCGCTGCTGGAACGGCTTCTTCGACCGGGCGACGTGATGTGGGACGTCGGTGCCCACCATGGGTTCGTCATGCTCACGGCGTCTCGCACCGTGGGCCCCGAAGGCTCGGTCTGGGCATTCGAGCCGTCCACCCTGAATCGCGCCGTGCTCGAACGACATCTCTCATGGAACGACGTGTCAAACGCGACGCTCCTGCCCTACGCGCTCGCGGACCACAAGGGCGTGGAGTCCTTCGGCGGCGACGGCACCTCCAAGACCTTTCGGCTCGGTGCGGGCGTGGAGACGGTTCAGGTGCGCCGGGGTGACCGGCTCATCGAAGACGCGGTGTGTCCCGCGCCGAGCTTCGTGAAGATCGATGTGGAGGGTGCGGAGGCCGATGCGCTGGCAGGACTGTTGCCCGCGCTGCCGCCAACGGCCCGCCTGCTCATCGCGATGCACGATCGGTCGGCCGACGTGCGCTGCGTCGAGCTGCTTCGCGCAGCATCGTTCGAGCTTCGGCCCTCGACGTCGCTGGTGGCCTGCCGCAATGGTGCGTGGGTTTCCGATCCAGACCTCTTCGCCTACGGAGCCGCAGCGAACGGCGTCGAGGCCGATCTGGAAGCGTTGCGTACTTCCGGCTTCTGAACCGGTTCGTTGTGCGGCGCGAGAAGCACGCCCAGCTGCCGTCCGACGTCGCCGGCGCGGTGCGAAAAGAAGAGCTCGTTGTCGCAGCGTGTGCAGCGCGGGCTGATCGAGATGTCCCTCACGCCGAGCGCGCCCGCGTGGCCGGCAATGATCTCGCGGAGATCGACGGTGATGGGGCTTCTGATGTCGCGACCGAGCAGGCGGCTCGCGACCTCTGCGCTGACCTCGTAACACCGTCCGCAGATGGCAGGGCCGCAGTGGAGACGCAACTCGCGAGCGGGAAAGCCAAGGGCGTCGAGACGCCGGATCGCGCGCTCGGTGATACGAGATTCGGTGCCTCGCCATCCCGAATGCAGCAGCGCGCCCGCCCCGCTGGGATGGGCGAGGAATACCGGGACGCAGTCAGCCACACTGACGGCCATCGCGGTTCCGCGCCGGCGAGCGAGATGTCCATCGGCGGCATCTCCGCGGAGCCACCCGGTCCAGGTTGCGTCGTACTCGAGGATCTCATTGCCATGCACCTGGCTCGCGGTCGCCAGCCGTTCGCCGAGACGAGAGCGCAGCGCCGCCCAGCGGCCCATCACCTCCCGAACCGGTTCGTCGGTCTGGGTGCCGAAGCTGCCGGCTTCACGTCCGGTGGTGAAGGCGACGAACCCAAGCGCCTGGAGCGAGTCGACGACCTCCGCCTCGAGACGGAGGGTGCCCGGTGCCGGTACCACGCTCACCTCGTGCGGCGGTCCTCGACGCGCTCCAGCTTGGCGCCCAGCGCGCGCAGTCGCTCGTCGATGCGCTCGTAGCCGCGCTCGATCTGCCCGACGTTGTCGATGATGCTCTCGCCCTTCGCGCAGAGCGCGGCGAGCAGCATGGCCATGCCCGCGCGAATGTCCGGCGACTCGACGCGACTGGAGTGGAGCTTGGTGGGGCCCACGACGACGGCGCGATGCGGATCGCAGAGCACGATGCGCGCGCCCATGCCGATCAGCTTGTCGACGAAGAACAGGCGCGACTCGAACATCTTCTCGTGAATGACGATCACGCCCTCGCACTGCGTCGCGGTGACGAGCGCGATCGACATCGTGTCGGCCGGGAACGCAGGCCAGGGCTGGTCCTCGAGCTTCGGAACGGCTCCGCCCAAATCGCTCCGGATGACCATCTCCTGCTTACCCGGGACGACGAGGTCCTCGCCCTCGATGCGGCACACGACGCCCAGGCGCTCGAAGCCCATCAGCGTGGAGCGCAGGTGCTCGACGCCGGCGCGCTCGATGGTGATCTCCGAGTGGGTGACCGCCGCGAGCCCGATGAATGAGCCGACCTCGATGTGATCCGGTCCGATCGAGTACGTGCAGCCGCGCAGCGGACGGCCGCCGTGGATCGTGATGGTGTTGGTACCGATGCCTTCGATGCTCGCGCCCATGGCCACGAGAAACTTCGCGAGGTCCTGGACGTGCGGCTCGCTCGCGGCGTTGCGGAGCACCGTCGTCCCCTCGGCCGCGACGGCGGCGGCGAGGGCGTTCTCGGTGGCGGTGACGCTCGGCTCGTCGAGGAACACGTCGGCGCCGCGCAGACGCGTGGCGCGCAGGATGAACGCGTCATCGAGGGTGAAGGTCGCGCCGAGCTGCTGCAGGGCGAGAAAATGCGTATCGACACGGCGGCGCCCGATGACGTCACCGCCCGGTGGTGGCAGCTCGATCTCGCCGCACCTGGCGAGGAGCGGGCCGGCGAGCAGAATGGACGCCCGGATCTTCCGGCAGAGCGCCGGGTCGAGCTCGGTGGCCCGCAGCGAGGTCGCGTGGATCGTGAGTGAGTTGCGAGCCGTCCACTCCGCGCTGGCGCCGATGGATTTGATCAGATCGACGAGCGTCTCCACGTCGCGGATCCGGGGCACATTCTCGAGGTGCACGGGCTCCGCGCAGAGGAGCGAGGCGGCCACGATCGGCAGGGCGGCGTTCTTGTTGCCCGAGGGGCGGATGCGGCCGGAGAGCGTATGACCGCCCTGGACGACGAACTGCTGTGCGCTCATTGGAGTGGTGCGATTGATGGGCGTAGGCCGTCGCGCCCCAGTTCGGGAAACCGGGAAACATCCCCGGCGTGCGCGGGAGCGTCAAGCGGAGATGCAGTGGCGGACGCGCGGATGGCGCGGCCACTGCACCCTTCGCGCCGTGCGCCGTGTCGGTGACGAACCGGCGAGGGCTCGGGCAACGACGCGCGTCGCTTGACATGCGCTCGCCACGCGAAGTACGATGGCCGAGCGCTCTCGTGCGTTGGCCCTGCCCTTGCACACGCGGGAGCGGTCGACGAGCCACGCGGGAGGGCGGCAGCTCTCGCATCTAGCCGAGGGAAGCAATGACCGACTCGTTCGCGCGCGCGGGCGCGTGGCTGTTGGTGCAGGCGGCGCAGGGCCCCGACACCGTGCTGATGCGGCAGGTCGGGCAGGACCCTGGCTGGTTCGAGAAGGCGACGGCAGTGGCGAGCGGGCTGATGACGATCGCGCTGCTGGTGCTCACCGTCGCGCTGGTGCCAGCCGCGTGGAACTTCCGGAAGAGCTACTCGAAGATCAGCGATCTGCTGGACAAGGTGTACGGGGACATCAATCCCTTGATGCGCCACGCGAGCTCGATTGCCGACAACGTGAACTACATCACGACGTCCGTGCGCACGGACGTGCAGCAGGTGAACGCGACGATCGCGGCGGCGAACCAGCGATTGCAGCAGGCGATGGCGTTGACGGAGCAGCGACTGGGCGAGTTCAACGCGCTGCTGAAGGTCGTGCAGGAGGAAGCGGAGACGATGTTCATCGCGACGGCGTCGACGGTGCGTGGTGTACGCACCGGAGCCGCCGCGCTTCACACCGAGGACGAGGACGCCGAGACGCTCGGCGCGCCGGATCCGACGCCGGAGGAGAACGACGATGGGTACAGCGATCCCGACCAGCCCGAAGCGGGAGCCACGCGTCCGCGAGTCCGTCCGCGACGGCGAGATTGGGCGTGATGCCCAGTACGACCTGCTCACCGCCGCGCTCATCGGCGCGGCGATCGGTGCCACGGCCACCCTGCTCCTGCGCCGTGGACCTTCAGGGTCGCGGCCCGTCGCGCCCGTTGTCCGCGGCGCCAAGTGGGCCGGGCGCGGTGCAGCGGCCGCCAGCCTCGCGGGCGCACGGTGGGCGCGCGAGCACGGGAGTGAGCTCATCGATCAGATCCCGACCGAGCGGATCGAGCGCGAAGTCAGGGAGACGGTGGGCGAGGCGCGCGAGCGCATCAATGGACTCGTGCAGCACGAGCTTCGCGATCTTCGCAAGGCGATTCGCCGCCAGCGCCGCCGCCTGGGCGTGTGAGCACGCGCGCGGCCGACCGGTGCTCCGGTCGGCCGCGCTGGTCGCGGGTGCGCTGCTCCTCCTCGTGCTGCTCCCGAGCACGGCCTACGCGTGGACGCCCGGCACGCATGTGTACCTCGGCGAGGCGGTGCTGCGGGCGCTGACTACCCTGCCCGGCTCCGTCGCCGAGGTGCTGCAGGCGTTTCCGTACGATTTTCTCTACGGGTCGATCGCGGCCGATACGAGCATGGCGAAGAAGTACGTCCCGACGGGACGGCATTGTCACTCGTGGACCGTCGGGCTCGAGATCCATTCCGAGGCGCCGGACGGTCCGCTGCGCTCATTCGCGCTCGGCTACCTGGCGCACCTGGCGGCGGACTCGGTGGCGCACAACCACTTCGTACCGAAGCAGCTCGCGGTGACGGCGAGCACCTCCTCGCTCGGCCACAGCTATTGGGAGAGTCGCTTCGAGACCCATCTCGGGTCGGCGTGCGCACGACAGGCGCGCGATCTGATCCTGCTCGACCATTCACGCGCCGACGCGCTGCTCGACCGGATCCTCAGCCCGACGATCTTCAGCACGCAGACGAATCGCCGGATCTTTCGCGGCATGGTACACGTCGCGGACAACGAAGGGTGGCAGCGTATCTTCGGTCTGATGACCGAGAATAGCCGCTGGGATCTCACGGACGTCGAGGTGAGCCGGTACCTGGATCACAGCTACGACTCGATCATCGACTTCCTGATCAAGTTCGACCGATCCCGGCCGTTCAAGCAGGATCCGTCGGGTGACGAGGCGCTGCGGCGCGCGAAGCGGGTGCGCCGCGAAGCGCTGCGGACGGGAGGAGCGGAGCTCGTGCGCGCGGAAGCCGAGCGGCACTTCGGGCTCCCGACCTCGACGCTCGGCTATGCCCGCTCTCTCGACGAGCCGCTCTACGACGTCAGGCGCGCCGTCAGCAGCTGATTGAGCTTGCGGGGATCGGCACGGCCCTTCGACTTCTTCATGGCGGCGCCGATGAGCACACCCTGCAGCTTCTTCTCGCCGTTCCGGTAGCGCTCGGCCTCGGCGGGATTCTCGGCGATGACCTCGTCGAGCCACGCGGCGAGCTGCGCATCGTCGTCCACCTTGACCAGCCCCTCGCGTTCGGCGATCTGCGCTGGTGGGTCACCCGTGGCCACCATGTGCGAGAAGATCTGCTTCGCCGCAGTGTGGCTCACCACACCGTCGCGCACGAGGTTCAGCAGCGAGGCGAGATCGGCGGGACGCACACGGAAGCGCGAGATGTCCTCGTCGGACATCTTGAGCGTGGCCATCACCTCGCCCATGACCCAGTTCGCGGCGGCCTTGGGATCTCCGTGGGCGCGCGCGACGGACTCGTAGTAGTCGCCCAGGCGCGGGTTCGCCGTGAGCACCTCGACGTCGTACTCGCCGAGCTGGTAGTCGGCGGCGAAGCGAGTGCGCCGAGCAGCGGGCAGCTCGGGGAGCTCGTGGCGCGCCCGCTCGATCCACTCGGTCGCGAGGATCAGTGGCGGAAGATCGGGCTCGGGGAAATAGCGGTAGTCGTGGCTTCCCTCCTTGGAACGCGCGGGGCGCACCTCCGCCGCGTTGCCGTCCCAGAGCATCGTCTGCTGCTCGATCGTCCCACCTGTCTCGAGCACGCTCACCTGCCGCACGAACTCCACTTCCAGGGCGCGCTCGACACCAGAGAAGGAGTTCATGTTCTTGACCTCCGTCTTGGTGCCGAGCTTGGTCTCGCCGCGACGGCGCGCGCTGACGTTCGCATCGACGCGGAGGCTACCCTCTTCCATGTTCACGTCGCTGACGTCGACGTACTCGAGAATCTGCTTGAGCACCCGGAGATATGCGCCGGCCTGCTCGGCCGACCGCATGTCCGGCTCGCTCACGATCTCGATCAGCGGCACGCCCGAACGATTGAGGTCGATCGCGGTGACACCCGGAAAGCGGTCGTGGATCGACTTCCCCGCGTCCTCCTCCATGTGCACGCGGGTGATGCCGATGCGAATGGGAGATCCCGCCGCACGCGTTCCGATCTCGATCCATCCGCCAAGCGCGAGCGGCTTGTCGAACTGCGAGATCTGATAGCCCTTGGGGAGGTCGGGATAGAAGTAGTTCTTTCGCGCGAAGATCGAGACGGGCTGCATCTCGCAGTGGAGAGCGAGCGCGGCGCGAGTCGCGAGCGCGACGGCGCGCTCGTTGAGCACGGGCAGCGCGCCAGGCAGCGCGAGGCACACCGGACAGGTGTTCGCGTTCGGCGCGGCGCCGAACTCCGCCGAGCAATTGCAGAACGCCTTCGTGCGCGTCTTGAGCTGGACGTGGACCTCGAGGCCGACGACCATCTCCCACCGATCGAGCAGGGTCGCGATGGCGGGAGCGGTCGCCGTCATGCGTGGGCCTCCGCGCCCAGGGCGCGCTCCAGGGCGTACGCCACGGTGAACATCCGAGCCTCGTCGAAGTGGGACGCGAGGAATTGCCCACCGACGGGGAGCCCATCGATACGGCCGATGGGCAGCGACATCGCCGGTACGCCGGCAAGGTTGGCCGTCGCAGTGAAGATGTCGCTCAGATACATCTCGTAGGGATCGGAGATGGCGCCGATCGGAAACGCCGTGGACGGCGCGGTCGGTGTGAACAGCACGTCCACGCCGGACTGAAAGACACGACGGAAGTCGTCGGCGATCAGCGTCCGCACCTGCTGTGCCTTGCGGTAGTAGGCGTCGTAGTAGCCAGCGCTCAGCACGTAGGTGCCGAGCAAAATGCGGCGTGTGACCTCGGCGCCGAAGCCGGTGGAGCGAGTGGCTTCGTACATGCCCCGGAGGCCATCCCCCTCGAGGCGGAACCCGTAACGCACGCCATCGAAGCGCGCGAGGTTCGACGACGCTTCGGCCGGCGCAACGATGTAGTACACGGGGATCGCGAGGTCGGTGTGCGGCAGCGAGACGTCCTTGATCGTCGCGCCCAGGCCGCGCAATCGGTCGACGGCCGCGTCACACAGCCGACGGATGTTGGGGTCGAGCGAGGCCGGGAAGTATTCCTTCGGCAATCCGATCACGAGGTCCTTCACACCGGCGTCGGCGCACGCGTGATACTCCGGCACCGGGATGTTGGCCGACGTGGAGTCCATCGGATCGTGGCCAGCGATCACGCCGAGACCACGTGCGGCGTCGTCGACCGTCGCACCGAACACGCCCACCTGATCGAGCGACGACGCGAAGGCGACGAGCCCAAACCGGCTGACGCGACCGTAGGTCGGCTTCACTCCGACGATGCCGCAGAAGGCGGCGGGCTGACGTACCGAGCCACCCGTCTCCGATCCGAGTGCGATGGAGACGATGCCCGACGCGACGGCGACAGCCGACCCGCCGGACGAGCCTCCGGGCACGCGATCGGGAGCGATCGGATTCCTGGTGGGGCCGTACGCACTGTGCTCGGTCGACGAGCCCATCGCGAACTCGTCCATGTTCGTCTTCCCGAACGGGATCGCACCCGCCTCCCGCAGCCGCTCGACCACCGTCGCCTCGTATGGGCTGACGTAGCCCGCGAGGATGCGCGAGCCGCAGGTGGTGGGCATGGTGAGCGTCGCGATGTTGTCCTTGATCGCGACCGGCACGCCGAGGAGCGCGCCAGGCTTCGTATCGGCCAAACGATCGCCGAGGGCCGAGGCCTGCTTCTTCGCGTCGTCGTCATCACGCCAGACGAACACGTTCAGCCCGTCCTTTCCCGCGCCGACCGCCTTCGCGCGATCGATCGCCGCCGCGACGGTGTCCTTCGCCGTGACGCGACCCGCGGCCGTCTCCTCACGAACCAGCGAGCACGCGCGCGCGCTCAAGACTCCCCCGTCGACTCGTGCGTTGCCAACCTGGGCACGAGAAGAAAGCCGCCGCGCACACTTGGGGCGAAGGCGTCGAGCGAGCGCGCGAGCGGGATCGGCGGGCCGGAATCGCCGCGGACGGGGAGTCCTTCGGCTCCGACGCCGATGGCTTCCTGCACGCCAGCGGTATCCACCTTCGCCAGCTCGTCCATGTGGCCGAGAATGGTATTGAGCTCGTTGACGATCGCCGCCGCACGCGTCTCGGTGAGGCCAAGGCGCGCAAGCGAAGCGATGTGCCGCACGTCTTCGATGGTGACCGCCACTAGTCGATGTCCCGTTCGAGGTTGGCCTGCGCGACGACGAGGGTCTTGCGACCGATCGTCTCGTCGTCGAAGTCGATCTTCGCCTTGAGATCGCGCCCGGCTCCCGCGAGCTCGGCGATCACGCCCGATCCGAACTTGCGATGCTTCACCCGCGCGCCGACGGCGATGACGGCGGCGTCCTGCGACGCTTCGGCGTCGTCGAAGCCGGACGGCCGCGACACGGGCGTGCCGGGCCGACGTGCCGCCGCACTCGGCGGGAAGCCAGCGTCACCGTCCAGATACGACGTCCGCAGCGATGCCGCCGGATCGCGTCGACGCGAATTGCCCCACTGACTGCCGCCACCGAGCGAGTGCATGAAGGAACGGCCAGAGCTTCGCACCTTGATCGTCATGCGCTGCTCGAGCATGTCCTCGGGGATGGCCACCAGAAAGCTCGAGGCCTTGGAAGGCATGAACTCTCCATTCCGGCGTCGCTCCTCGGCGTGGGTCAGGTAGAGCTTCCGCTCTGCGCGCGTGATCCCGACGTAGAAGAGGCGACGCTCCTCCTCGAGGAGCGCGGGATCGTCGAAGGCCTTGGCGAGCGGAAAGAGCCCGTCCTCGAGCCCACTGATGAACACCACGGGGAACTCGAGCCCCTTCGCGTTGTGGAGCGTCATCAAGGTCACGGCATCGGCATCGGGCCCGAGCTTGTCGAGCTCCGAGACGAGCATCGCCTTCTGCAGGAAGTGGTCGAGCGGGGTGAGACCCACTTCGCCTTCCTCGTCCGCGACAGTCTCGGCGGCGCCGGTGATGAGCTCGCGCACGTTGTCGAGCCGGTCGGCCGACTCGGGTCCTTCGGCGCGCAGGTATTCATCGTAGCGAATCGCTTCGACGATCTCGCGCAGCAGCTCGTCCACCGCCGCTTCACGCGCCGACTCACGGAAGCGCGCGATCAGGCCAGCGAAATCGGCCAGCGCCGCGCGCGCCGCCGGGCGCAGCGGCGCGAGCAGGTCGGGCCGCACCGCCGCGGCGAGCATCGGCACGCCGGCCGCGCGCGCGGCGGCGGAGAGCTGCTCGATCGTCGCCTCGCCGAGGCCGCGCTTGGGCACCGCGACGGCGCGGCGAAACGCCTCATCGTCGGCCGGGTTGGCGACGAGCTTGAGGTAGCTCATGAGATCACGGATCTCGCGCCGATCGTAGAACCGCACCGCGCCGACGATGCGGTACGGAATGGCGCGCTTGCGCAGCGCCTCTTCGAGCGCCCGGCTCTGCGCGTTCGTGCGATAGAGGATCGCGACGTCGCGCAGCGTGAGCGCCGACGACTGCGCGCGCCGCGCGACCAACTCCTCGACGATGAAGTCCGCCTCGTCGCGCTCGTCGAGACACCGGGCAGCGGTGACGCGCTCTCCGCTTCGATGCGTGGGACGCAGCGTCTTTCCCATTCGCCCCTTGTTGGCGCTGATCACGACATTGGCGAGATCGAGCACCTCGGGCGTGCTGCGATAGTTCTCCTCGAGGCGTACGACGTGCGCGTCGGGGAAATCCTTGTTGAAGTCGAGGATGTTGCGGATGTCGGCGCCACGCCAACCATAGATCGACTGGTCGTCGTCGCCGACGACACAGACGTTGCCGTGCCCGCCGGCGAGCAGTTTGATGAACTGGTACTGCGCGCGGTTGGTGTCCTGGTACTCGTCAACGAGGATGTACTGGAACCGGCGCTGGTACTTCTCAAGCTCTCCGGGGTTCTGGGCGAGCAACCGCACCGGCAGCACGAGCAGGTCGTCGAAGTCGACGGCATTCGCGAGGCGCAACGCCTCACCGAGGTCGCGGTAGACGACCGCCGCCGCCCGCGAGAACGCGTCCATCGCCAGGTTCGCATACTCGTCGGGGGTGACGAGCGCGTTCTTGGCGTCGGAGATCGCGCCGTGCACGCCGCGCGGGGTGAACTGCTTCACGCTCAGGCCGTTGCGTTCCATCACGCGCTTCACGACGGCCTGCGTATCGTCCTGATCGTAGATCGTGAACGTCGCGGTGCGTCCCACGAGATGGGCGCCGGCGCGGAGCATCCGCGCGCCGATCGCGTGGAAGGTCCCCACCCACATCCCCGCCGGTGCGCGGCCGAGCAGGCGCGCGATGCGCTCCTTCATCTCGCCGGCGGCCTTGTTGGTGAAGGTGACCGCGAGGATCCGGCTCGGATCCACCCCGTGCTGATCGATCAGGCGAGCGATCCGCGTGGTGAGTACGCGGGTCTTGCCAGAGCCAGCGCCCGCCAGCACGAGCAAGGGTCCGTTCACGTGCAGCACGGCTTCGCGCTGCGCCGGGTTGAGCCCCTCGAGCAGCGGATCGTCGGTCGCGATGTCCATCAGGGTAAGATAATCTCGAACGTCGCGCCGCGGTCGGCGGCGGCGAGCTGCAACTCGCCGCCATGACTCTCCTCGACGATGCGTCGTGCGAGTGAAAGGCCGATCCCCCATCCGCTCGTCTTGGTCGAGAAGCCGGGCTCGAAGATGCGGCCACGCAGCTCGCGCGGGATGCCAGGGCCGTCGTCGGCCACCCGCAGTCGTGCCCCACCCTTGGGACGCGGCTGCGCGCCCAGCCGGATGGTGCCGCCACGTCCAGCGAGCGCGTCGATGGAGTTCTTCACCAGCACCTCGAGCGCCCACTCGAGCAGCACCGGGTCGCCGTGCACGTCCACTGGCGCGGGATGAGGCTCGACATCGATCGTCACGGCGTGCGCGAGCTTGGGCACGCGCGCGCGGAAGTACGTCGCGATGCGCTCGACGAGCTCGCCCGCGTCCACGGAGTCGCGGCGCGGCTCACGGCCGATGCGCTCGAATCGGCGTGCGACGCGATCGAGTCGCTCCAGATCGGCACGCATGTAGCCGACCGCCTTGCGCGTGCCATCGTCGGGCGCGCGGTCCTCGAGGAGCTCGACCCAGCCGGCCAGACTGGAGAGTGGCGTGCCGAGTTGATGCGCCGACTCGCGGGCCATGCCGGCCCAGACCCGCTCACGCTCGGCGTTGCCGCGGGTACGGACGATGTAGATGCCCGCGAGGAGGAGCACGAACGCGGTCGTGGCCTGGAGCGCCGGGATGATGCGCAGCCATTTCACGAGCGGCGTGTTGCCGAAGTGAATCTTTCCGACGAGCGAGTCCGTCACCGGCGCGTTCTGCTGATCCAGCTCCTGCACGAAGCGGCGGAGCTGGGTCTGCTCGTCCTGTGCACTGTCGAGCGGCAGGTTCGCGTGATAGGTCGGGCGGCCGGAGACGTCGGTGACGACGATCGGCACGCCCTGCGCGATGATGCTCGTCGTGAGATCGAACAGCGCCTCGGTGCCCGCATCCGCGCTGGTGTCGGTCTGGGCGCGTAGCACCCGGGCATAGACGCGGCTCGCGCGCTGCGCCTCGACGCGAAGATCGCGCACCACTCGCCGGGTGTACACGACGTACGAGGAGAGGAGCACGACGAGCAGGATGCCGACGATCACCTCGGGAGCGCCTCGGCGCATCGACTATCCGAGCCGGTCGGATCCTACATACGGGCGCAGGACGTCAGGGACGCTCACGGTGCCATCGGACTGCTGATAGTGCTCGAGGATGCACGCGAGCGTGCGCGGGAACGCGAGCCCGGAGCCGTTGAGCGTGTGGACGAAGCGCGGCTTCTCTCCCTTCGCCGGACGATAGCGGATGTTGGCGCGCCGGGCCTGGAAGTCGGTGAAGGTGCTGCACGAGCTGACCTCGAGCCATGCGCCGACGCCGGGCGCCCATGCCTCGAGATCGTAGGTCTTCGCGCTGGCGAAACCCGTGTCGCCCGCGGCGAGAAGCTTGACCCGATAGGGAATGCCGAGTCGCTGAAGCATCGATTCCGCGTGTCCGAGGAGGGTCGCCAGCTCGGCCTCCGACTGCTCCGGCGCGCAGTAGCGCACCAGCTCGACCTTGTCGAACTGGTGCATGCGCAGCACGCCGCGAGTGTCCTTCCCCGCCGATCCGGCCTCGCGGCGAAAGCACGGCGTGTAGGCGCAGAACCCCTTCGGCAGGTCGGCGCCGTCGAGGATCTCGTCCCGATACAGATTGGTGACCGGCACCTCGGCCGTCGGGATGAGGAAGAGGTCGTCGTCGGCGATCCGGTACGCGTCGTCCTCGAACTTCGGGAGCTGACCGGTTCCGGTCATGCTCGCGCGATTCACCAGCACCGGAGGCCAGATCTCCTCGTACCCATGCTCGCGGGTATGGACATCGACGAAGAAGTTGAGCAGCGCGCGCACCAATCGCGCGCCCGTGCCGCGAAACACCGCGAAGCCGGAGCCACTGACCTTCGCGGCGCGCTCGAGATCGAACAGTCCGTGCTCCGCGGCGATCTCCCAGTGTGGGCGGACCCCGTCGGACGGGCGCGGCTCGCCCCACGTCCGCACGATGACGTTCCGGGTCTCGTCGCCCTCGGGAACGTCCTGCGCCGTAACGTTCGGCACCTCGAGCAGGATCGCCGCGAGCTGCCCCTCCGCGTCGGCGAGCTCGCGCTCCAGACGCGCGATCTCGTCGCCGAGGGTGCGCCCGCTCGCGATCAGGTCGTCCGCCGGCTCGCCGGCTCGCTTGCGTCGCGCGACCTCCTGCGAGCTGGCGTTGCGCGCTGCCTTCCGCTCTTCCGTCGCCTGGATCAGCTGCCGCCGCTCGCGCTCCAGCCCCTCGCACCGGTCGAGCTGCGGGCCAAGCGTCTCCAGCGCCTCGCGACGCCGCATCGCTTCACGCAGGTCGCCGAGCCGCTCGCGGACCAGCCGCACGTCGTGCATCAGAACGTCGGGATCGAGTCCGGTACGAGCGAGCGGTAGCCGCAGTTGGCATCCGCGACGGAGCGCACGTAGAGCTGGCGCGTCGGAAGCTTCACGCTGTCGACGACGAACTTCGCGTACGTCGACGACCCGTTGAGCGAGTAGAAGCAGAGTCCCGACAGCTGATCGACGAGCTCGACGGCCACGACGGTGCCCGGCGTGATGGTCTTCACGGCGAGCGTGTCATAGCCGCGATCGGGCGCTTCGCGGAGTGCTTCGAAGGTGCCAGCGACAGTCTGGAGTCCGACGCGCGTCGGCACCGAGCCGACGAGCGGACCGGCAATGGCACGGATGGGATACACCAGGATCTTCCCCGTGGCGTCGAGGTCGAGCGCGACGTCGAAGTCGAAGCTCACGTCGGCGCGCGACGGCCCGATGTAGAAACTGATCGCGTTGGCTTCGGCCGGCGGTGCGCCGGTAAAGGTGTGAACCGAATAGCTGAGAAGCAGATTCGGCGTTGTCGCTTTGGGACGCGTCGGGTCGCCACAGGCGACGACGAGCGTCGCGAGGGCCACGGCGACGACGCGCGACAGGCGGGTCGGGAGCATGACGAGGACCGAGTGATACTATGAGGGACGGTCAGTAGGATAGGTCCCGACACAGGCAAACTCAACCCGATGTCCTCGCTTGACTTCGCCCCCCTCGCCGGTAGACTTCCGCTCCACTTCTGGAGGAACGGGCATGCCGAGCATTCGGGACCTCGTCGCGGCGATTCGGCAGCGCGAAGGGGTGGAGGCCGCGGTCATCTTGGGACGCGATGGCCTGTTGATCGACAGTCAGAGCATGCCGGGCCTCGATGCAGAGGATCTCGCGGCGCGGATCCCGGCCATCATTGGCCCCGCCGATGAGCTGGGCGCCGCGGCCAACCGAGGTCCCCTCACCACCGCTGTCCTCGAGCACCAGAGCGGACTCGCCGTGGTCTCCGTACTGAGCGCCGACGCGGTGCTCTTCGTGCTCGTCAGGCCCCAAGCCAACATCGGGCAACTGCTGTTCGAGCTTCGTCGCAATCGCGAACACATCGCGGCCCTCGTCTGATCGTGAACCAGATTCCCCTGACCCACGCGCTCGTTGCAGACGACGAGCCCCACATCGGCCGCATCATCAAGATGAAGCTCGAGCAGGGCCCGTTCCGGGTCACGCTCGTCTACGACGGCCGCGAGGCGCTCGAGGTGCTCCGCCGTGAGGAGGATGTGCGCCTCGTGCTGCTCGACCTGATGATGCCGTACCTGAGTGGTCTCGACGTGCTGGCCGAGATGAAGCGCGACGAGCGGCTGAAGCATCTGCCGACGATCGTGCTCACCGCGGCGGGCCAGGAGCAGCAGCACCACCTCGCGCTCGAGCTCGGGGCGAGCGAGTTCATGACGAAGCCGTTCAGCCCGAAGCGGCTGTATGCGCGGGCCGCCGAGCTGGCCGGCATGGCCCCCGACGAGCCGACCGCCGAGAGCGCATGACGCGGTGGGCAGTGATACTTGCCGGAGGCGTCGGATCGCGCTTCTGGCCCGTGAGCACACCCGAGCGGCCGAAGCAGCTCCTGCCGCTCGCGACGAGAGAGCCGATGCTGGCCGACGCACTTGCGCGTCTGGCGCCGATCGTCCCCATCGAGCGCACGCTCGTCCTGACGAACGCCGGACTGGTCGACGCGATCGCCGCGCTGGCCCCTACCCTGCCCCGGGAAAACATCATTGCCGAGCCGAAGCCGGCGGGAACGGCGGCGGCGCTGGCGTGGGCGGCGCACCTCATCGCGCAGCGTGGCGCGCGAGACGACGTGATGATCAGCGTGCACGCGGACTGGGCGATCGGCGATCCCGAGGGCTTCCGACGCGCGCTGCTCGACGCCGCGGACACCGCGGAAGCCGAGCACGCGCTCGTCACCGTGGGCGTGGTGCCAGTCCGTCCGGATCCCGGCTTCGGCTATATCCAGCCCGGGGAATCGGCGGGCAAGCATGCGCGCCGCGTCGCGCGGTTCGTCGAGAAACCCGATCGCGCACGCGCCGAGCAGATGCTCCGGGACGGCTTCCTCTGGAACTCGGGGATCTTCGTGTGGCGCGCCGGCGACTTTCTCGACGAGATCGCTGCGCTCACGCCGGAGATCGCGCCACACCTGGCCACTCACCCAGACGATCTCACCGCCTTCTTCGGCGCCATCACGAAGCCGATCGCCGTCGACGTCGGCGTCATGGAGCGCAGCGCACGCGTGCTCGTGCTGTCGGGCGACTTCGGCTGGGACGACGTCGGCACGTGGGCCGCGCTGAAGCGTGTGCGATCGTGCGACGAGCGTGGGAATGCCATCAGCGGCCTCGTTCACGCGCTCGACTCC
>DATFOL010000514.1:0-6049 GCA_035265545.1 Gemmatimonadaceae bacterium
CGCCGCGTGTCCCACTGCGCCATCAGCGCTCGGGCGCGCTCCGGATGGCCGGCCAGCGCATACACGCTGACCAGCAGGTTGTACGGCGCCTCGCCCACCGGCAGTCGCTCGACCGGATCGCGTGCCAGCCCATCGTCGAGCAGGCGGGTCGCGCGCCGGCCGTCGCCGAGGAACCACGCGGCTTCGAGTGCGTCGTTCAGCGCGTTGTTGAGCACCTCACCGCGCACGCCTGCCCGCGCGAGGAGTTGCAGCCCCTCATCGTTCCAGCGCTTGGCCTCGCCCAGCTTCCCGCGCAGCCGCGAGAAGTCTGCGCGAGTGAAGCTCACCCGCGCGCGCGCCGATGGCTCGGTCACTTGCTCTCCCGCCGCCAGCATTGCCGCCACCGAGTCGTACTGCCCCCGCCCCCAGAGATAGAGGGTACGGACCCCCTGGCACTGTACGTTTCGCGGAAACCTCTCGATGCACTGCGCGGTGGTCGCGGCAGCCGAGTCCAATTTCCCGAGCTGCACCTGCGCGTCCACGAGGTTGCCGTAATGCACCGGCGCGACCGGGCCGACCTCGATCGCGCGATGCAGCAGCGACTCGGCGCGAGCCGGCTGAAGATCGCCGAGCAGCGCGCTCGCCAGGTTGTTCAGCGCCGATGTGTGATTCGGCTGGATCTCGAGCAGTTGCTCGTATGCCGCACGCGACTTGGCCGCGTCCTGCGCTTTGCCGAGCTGGTAGTAGCTGCCGAGCAGGAGCAGCCGCTCGGCATCGCTCAGCCGGTCCCGATGCGCGAATGCCTTGTCGTAGAATTCGCTCGCCTTTTCTCCCAGGTTACGATTGCCGTGCTCGATGCCAAGCTTGCGATACGCCATCGCGAACCCGGTGTCGAGTGCCACGGCTTCCTCGAGGAGCGCCGATCCACGGGTGAAGTCCCCCTCCTCGTTGATCAGCTTGATGCCCTGGACGTACTTCTTGAGCGCGTCCAGCGACGACGTCGTCACCTGCTCGAGCGGAGGCGCGCTCTGGACTCGCTTCAGCGACTCGCCGATCTTCGCGCGAACCTCCTTGGCGAGTCGGTCCACCGTCGGCAGCAGCTCGGATTGGTTGTCCGCCGTCTCGCGGAAGGTCGCCAGCTCGTCGCCCGACTGCGCCGACACGAGTCGCATGGCGATCACGTACCGGCCGCCGACGCCGATCAGGCTGCCGTCGATCACCGCCTTGATCCCTTCGCGCGTCGCGATCTCGCGGGCCAGCGGAAAATCCACCCGTGTCTTCGGGTCGCGCTGCATCCGCTGCAGCACGTCGCGGATGGCGGCCGGCTGCACCACCATCACGCTCTGCGACTGCCCGAGCGCGGTGCGGAAGGCGTCGGTCACCACCGGTCCCAGCGTCGAGTCGTTCGCCGGGCTCGGCAGGTCGGCGACGAGGATCTTCTCGTTCTCCCCGATCGTTCCTGCCGCCAGCAGCGAGCCGGCCGGCCCGATCCCCATCGCGCGCAGCGTCATGTATGCGCCGACGAGCAGGATGAACGCCGCCACAGCGATGCCGCCGCCGATCGCCGCGCGCCGCCACGACACATGTGGGCTCGCCTTGATCGCGAGCTGCGCCATCGTGCCCTGACCCAGGCTCGGCGTCCCGCCGGGCGTATACGTCGGCGTCGTGCCGAGCACGCGCCGCGTGGTTCGATGCACGTACGCCGTGAACAGGATCACGGGCAGCCCGAGCGCCATGACGATCAGCGCGCCCGGGAACACCCAATCAGGCAGTCCGACAGCGACGATCGCCGCCTTGGCCACCACGGCCACCACGATGAACGCCAGCGCGTAGAGGAGCAGCGCGCGCTTGAACATGCCGCGGCCGCTCGTGAGGATCAGCGGCATCGCGTCGTGGCCGGCGCTGCTCGTCACCGTCTCCAGAACGCGCACGATGTCAGTCGCGCGTTGCGGACGGTCGTCGGCGTCCTTGGCCAGGCACTTCATCACCAGCTGCGCCAGCGCCGCCGGCGCGTCGGGCCGCAGCTCGCTCACCGGCTGCGGGATCTCGCCCATCTGCGCAGCCAGCAGCTTCTGCGGTGACTTCGCCAGGAACGGCGGCCGTCCGGCGATCATCTCGTAGCCGAGGCAGCCGAACGAGTAGATGTCCGCGCGGTGGTCGGTCGCCGGGTCCGCCGCCGCCTGCTCCGGCGCCATGTAGGCGGGCGTGCCGATCGACGTCCCGACCTGGGTGAGCGTGCCCCCCGGCGCGACGGTGCGTGCCGCGCTCAGTGCCTTCGCGATCCCGAAGTCCGTGACGACCGCCGAGCCGCCCGACAACAGCACGTTGTCCGGCTTGATGTCGCGGTGCACGATGCCGCGCTCGTGCGCGTACGCCAGCGCCTTCGCCACGTCGCGCAGGATGCCGATCACCTCGGTCATCGGGAGGGCGCCTTCCGTCGTCAGGCGCCCTCGCAGCGACTCCCCGTCCACGAACGGCATCGTGTAGTACGGCACGCCCTTCATCTGGCCGGCGGTGAGCACGGGCACGATGTGCGGGTGCTGAAGACCGGCCGCCAGCTCGATCTCCCGGTCGAACCGCTCGGCATTCACGCCGGCCAGCAGATCGGGCGGCAGCACCTTCACCACCACGTTCCGCCGCAGCGACTCCTCGCGCGCCACGAAGACGCGTGACATGCCACCGCCTCCGAGCTCGCGCGTGATGGTATAGGCGGAGCCGAGGGTGTCCTGGAGCTGTTCGCGGAGTGCCATCGGGAGGGGAGGGAAAGGACCGCGCCATAAGGTATGGGTCCGGTGTGGGCGGGACCAGAGCGCCGAGCCCGTTCGTCGGTTGGCGGTTGGTCGGTAGGCGGCCACCCTCGGGACGCTCCGGCGTGCCTGAGTGTCCGAAGCCGGCCGACGAACCGTTCACCGAGAAACCGATGCACGTGTAGCTTTCCTTTATGCCCCCACTTCACATCGTCGGTGGCGGTCTCGCCGGCAGCGAGGCCGCTTGGCAGCTCGCCGAGCGCGGGCACCACGTCGTCGTGCACGAGATGCGGCCGGTCCGCGGCACTGAGGCGCACAAGACCGATAGGCTGGGAGAGCTCGTCTGCTCGAACACCTTCAAGAGCACCGAGACCTCCAACGCGCATGGCCTGCTCAAGGCCGAGATGCGCCTCCTCGGCTGCATGATCCTCGAATGCGCCGACGCCGCCCGGGTGCCCGGCGGCAGCGCGCTCGCCGTCGACCGCGAGGTGTTCTCCGCCGCGGTGCACGCCCGAGTGACCGCTCACCCGCACATCAGCCTGGAACGCGGCGAGGTCACCGAGCTCCCGTCGCCCGGTATCGTCGCCACTGGTCCGCTCACCTCGAGCGCACTGGCCGAGTCCATTCGCGCGCGGCTCGGCGTCGAGTCGCTGGCCTTCTACGACGCCATCGCGCCCATCGTCTCGCACGACTCGATCGACTACGACGTCGTCTTCCGCGCCTCCCGGTACGGCAAGGAGACGATGCCTGGCCTGAGCACCGCCGAAGGCGAAGGGGAAAGTGACGGCGCCTATCTCAACTGCCCGATGTCCCGCGAGCAGTACGAGGCGTTCATCGACGCGCTCACCGCTGCGGACCAGGCCACCGCCCACGAGTTCGACGCCGTGCCGTACTTCGAGGGCTGCATGCCCGCCGAGGAGATGGCACGGCGCGGACGCGAGACGCTACGATTCGGCCCGATGAAGCCGGTCGGCCTCGTCGATCCGCGCACCGGGCGCGAGGCGTACGCCGTCGTACAGCTGCGCATGGAGGATCGCGCGGGGCAGATGTGGAACCTCGTCGGCTTCCAGACGCGGCTGCGCTACCCCGAGCAGCAGGGTGTCTTCCGCCGCATCCCTGGGCTGGAGAACGCCGAGTTCCTGCGCTTCGGGTCGATTCACCGGAACTCGTACCTCAACGCGCCCGCCGCGCTGCTGCCGCATCTCGCGCTGCGCGACGATCCGCGACTGCTGTTCGCTGGGCAGCTCACCGGCGTCGAGGGCTACACCGAGAGCACCGCCACGGGGCTGCTCGCGGGAATCAACCTCGCGCGTCTCCTCGCGGGCGAGGAACCGGTGATTCCGCCACCCACGACGATGCTCGGTGCGCTCTACCGTTACATGCGCGAAGCCGATCCGCGGCACTTCCAGCCGATGAACGCCAACTTCGGCCTCGTCGACGAGCTGGGCGAGCGCGTGCGCGACAAGCGCGTCAAAAAGGAGCGGCTCGCCCAGCGCGCGTTGACGGCGATGGAAGAATGGCGCGACGCGAACCTTCTCCTGGCGGGCGCACGCGCGTGACGCCGAAGCCGGCCAGCCGCGCGAAGTCCGCGCCATCCGGCGCGGGCACGAGCGCGCCGCCGGTTCCGGCGGACGTCGAGGAGTACCTGCGCCATCTCGCCAAGGAACGCGACGTATCGCCCAACACGGTGCTCGCGTACCGGCGGGATCTCGCTGAATTCGTCGGATTCCTCGGCAGCTACTACGGCATCGAAAGCTGGAGCTGGGAAGGAGTGGATCGGCTGGCGATGCGCGGCTTTCTCGCCCACCTCTCGCGCCGCGGCGTCGGCAAGCGCACGATGGCGCGCACGTTGTCAGGCGTGCGCAGCTTCTACCGCTGGATGCACCGCAACGAGCTGGTCGAGGCGAATCCGGCACGCGCCGTCGGAGCACCGAAGCTCGACAAGTATCTCCCCGGCTATCTCGACCGCGCCCAGATCGATCTGCTCTTCCAGATGGCCGAGACGCGCGCCATGGAGGGCAACTTCACCGACGTTCGCAACCTGGCGATTCTCGAGCTGTTCTACTCCACCGGGATGCGGCTCTCCGAGCTCCAGGGGATCAACCGCGTCGACCTCGATCTGGTGAGCCAGCAGGCGAAGGTGCGAGGGAAGGGAAGGAAGGAGCGCATCGTCCCGGTCGGCGATCACGCCGCGCTCGCCCTCCGCAACTACGAGGCGAAGCGCGACGACCTGCTGCGCAACCGCAAGGGAGTCGATCGAATCGCCTTCTTCCTGTCGCGCACCGGGACGCGCATCAGCGTGCGGATGGTGCAGAAGGTCGTCTCCGCCTTCCTCGCGGAGATCGACGAGGACGCGGGTCTGTCCGTCCACTCGCTGCGCCACACCTTCGCCACCCACCTGCTCGATGCCGGCGCCGACCTGCGAGCCGTCCAGGAGCTCCTCGGCCACGCATCGATCTCGACCACCCAGATCTACACCCACACCAGCGTCGAACGGCTGAAGCAGGTGTATCAGAAGGCGCATCCCCGGGCCTGACCTGGGCATGAAGATCGCTTGAGAGCCGCACGTTACCGCGGTTCCCCGAACCAACTCGTTTGTGCGCGTAGAGACCATCCCCCTCATCCTCGGCATCCTCGTCGCCCTCATCGGCGTGGGGCTGATCGCCGACGCCTGGCTCCCCGAGCGGGTGCTGTACCGTAGCGAGCGCCGCCGGCGTGCCCGCGCGGAGCGCCATCTCGGCGGCGAGGCGGCAATCGGCTTCGGGGTGCTCTGCATGGCGGCCGCGCTCATCGGGCGCGATACCTGGCGGTTCGGCACCGTATCGGTCATCGCCGGAGCGGTTCTCCTGCTGATCGGTGCTTGGCTCAACCGCCGGTACCTGCGCGAGCGTATCAGCAACCGCGGCGCGCTGCGACGAGGGGCGCCGAAGCCCGACAAACCCGAAGGGAGGACGAGGATTCGGTAGGGCGGTGGGTAGTGGTGAGTAGAGAGTGGTGTGCTGCGCCCCGAGCGGCGTTCGCCATCACACCCCACCCCCACCCCCCCACTCGCCACCCCTTACCTTTAAGTCATGTCCGAACTCCCTCGAATTCGCGCGACGACGATCCTCGCCGTGCGCCGCGGAGGCACCGTGGCGCTGGGCGGCGACGGCCAGGTGACCGTCGGCGAGACCGTCATGAAAGCCAAGGCCAACAAGGTGCGCGCCCTCGGCGACGGCAAGCTGCTCGCCGGCTTCGCAGGCTCGGCGGCGGACGCGCTCACCCTGTTCGAGAAGTTCGAGGAGAAGCTGCAGCGCTATCCCGGCAACTTTCCGCGCGCGGCG
>DATFOL010000515.1:0-22917 GCA_035265545.1 Gemmatimonadaceae bacterium
AGGCCGAGCAGATGCCGTCCGCTCGCGACGATGCGGCCGACCTGCTGCCGCTGTTCCGGGCCCAGCGAGCCCGCGACGCCGAGGTCGAGGAGCTCGGCGTAGCCGATGACGGCGTTGAGCGGGGTGCGAAGCTCGTGGCTCATGACGGCGAGGAAGTCCGACTTCGCCTGGTTGGCCGCCTCGGCCTGCGCGCGAGCCGCCTTCTCGCGCTCGAGCTGGCGCGACTTCTCCTCGGCTTCCTTCCGGTCGGTCACGTCGCGCAGGCTGACGAGCATCGCCGGCTCGTCCTCCCAGGCGACGTCGACGGTGCGGAGCTCCGAGACGACCAGGCCTCCGTCGCGCCGCACGATCTCGATCTCGGTGGCGTCCGTCGAGGACAGCGGGAAGCCGAACTCCTGGCCGACGAGCTCGGCGGCGGAGCGTCCGAAGAGGCGCTCCGCGGCCGGATTGGCGAAGCGGATCTGCCCCTGCGCGCTCACCACGACGATCCCGTCGGCGAGGCGATCGACGATCTGGCGGATGACGCTCTGCTGCGAGCGGCGCGTGGGAGCGCGGCGCTCGCGCAGACGACGCTCGCCCGACTCGTCGTCCGTCACGACAGCCTCTACGGCCGCGTCGCTATTGCGAATCGACTCCATGGAGACCGAACGTCGGATTGCCTGACAGGATGCCCGCGACGTCGCGGAACGGCTCGCCGATGTGCATCCCCTCGCCGTCGATCGTGTACTGCCGCAGCGTCGAGTCGTGGTGCGAGCCACGCATCTTGAGCAGGACGATACTGCGCAGCATCTGGCCGAACGACTCGACGTAGCGCAGCAGGATGAGCGAATCGTTGAGCGTGGAGATGTGCTTCTCGGTCACCGAGCCGCCGCCGAGGAGCGATGGCGTCGTCGACGTGAAGAGCCCCGTCGTCTCCTTCAGCTTCAGGTACGAAGTCAGGCTGATCACGAACTCGCGGAAGCTGCGCAGCGACGACACCCGCTCCAGGGCGGAGAGGCTGTCCACCGCGACTCGGTTCGGCTTGAAGTCGGCGATGATCTGTTGCATCTCGACGAGGTGGTCCTCCATCGCCATCGCGTGTGGATAGCGGTTCACGACCTTGAGCCGTCCGGACTGCTCCATGTCGTCGAAGTCGAAGCCCCAGGCCGCTGCGTTGCGGAAGAGCTGATCCTTGCTCTCCTCGAACGCGAAAAGGAGGCTCCGCTCGCCCGCCTCGAATCCACCGGCCATGAACTGCGTCACAAGCAGCGTCTTGCCCGTGCCCGTCGCGCCCGAGGCCAGCACGATCGAGTCGCGGAAGAAGCCGCCGCCGCACATCTCATCGAGCTCGTCGATCCCGGAGGTCACGCGGATGCTGGACGACGACTGGGTGAGCTCGATCCCGGACAGCGGAAGGACGATGATCCCGTCGCGCGAGGTGATGGTGAAGGGGAACTCGCCGCGCTGATGCGGCGCACCGCGCAGCTTGAGGATCTCGATCGTGCGCCGCCGCCGCTCGTTGTCGAGCAGGTTCCGCAGGATGATCACGTTGTCGGCGACGAACTCCTCGATGCCGTAGCGCGTCACCTCACCGTACTCGTTCGTGCGCTCGCCGGTGAAGACGACGGTGACGCCGAGTCGCTTGAGGCTCGTCGTGATGCGGAACAGCTCCGAGCGAAGCATCGGATGCTCGGGGAACTGGACGAACAGCGCGTTGAGCGAGTCGAGCGACACGCGTTTCGCCTCGACACTCTTCACGGCGCGCTCGATGCGCGCGAGCAGGGCGCCCAGATCGAAGCTGCCGATGACCGCCGTCGGCTCCTCCGGGTCGGGCGCGGCGTCCACGAACGCCCACTTCCCGTCGCGCTCCCACTGCGCGATGTCCCAGCCGAAGCCGCGCATGTTGGCGCGGATGTCCTCCACGCGGTCCTCGAAGGTGACGAACACGCCGGCCTCGCCATCGTTGACGATGCCGGAGGCGAGAAAGTGGGTGGCGAACACCGTCTTGGCGCTCCCGGCGGTGCCGGCGATCAGCGTCGCCCGGGCACGCGGGAGTCCCCCATCCGCGATGAGGTCGAAGCCGGGGATTCCGGTGGGGTGCTTGGCGACCGTCTGAACGTCGGACGTCATGTCGTCGGGCGGTTGGGATAGAGCGCGAGCGCCGCACAGAGCTGGTCGGCGTCTTTCAGATCGCCGGTGGCCCGGCGAACGGGCGGGGGAGCTTCCCGGAGTACCGTCGGGGTGGTCAGAATGCGGTAGGCCTCGGCGAGGTCCGGATGCTCCAGCACGTCCACGGTCTCCACCACTACCTCTTCCGGCAGCATCTGCTCGCAGACGCGCGCGAGGTTGCTCGCGGCCTCGCGGGCACGCGGGGAATCCCCAGCAACGAAGAGCTTGAGGCGTAGCTCGGGCACGGCGGATCGAGGAGTGGTGGACGGGAGCACGGCGGTCCTGGCCCGCAGCAAGAGCAAACCAGAGGCCGCCTTTTGGGCCACAGTGGCGAGTGCGACCTTTCCCTCAGTGGCCGACTGATCCGGACCTCGGAATGCGTTTTGCCCCGTTCGAGCACGCCTCGATCCCCAGGATCCCCCTCGCATGACCACGACCCTCACCGAGTCTCACGTCCCTGCCAGCGCGGACGCGAAGGATTTGCGCGTCACCCGCGTCCGCCCTCTGCGAGGCCCGAACTACTGGCGCCTCGCTCCCGTGATCGCGTGCGATGTGCGGCTGGGTACGCTTGAGCACCGCACCACCGCCGAGCTGTCCGGCTTCTCCGAGCGGCTGCTCGATGCGCTGCCGACCCTGAGAGAGCATCCGTGCAGCCGGGGCACGGCGGGCGGCTTCATCGAGCGGCTGCAGGAAGGGACGCGGCTGCCGCACGTGCTCGAGCACGTGTCCCTCGAGCTGCAGACCCTCGCCGGGAGCGACGTGAGCTTCGGTCGTGTGGTGCCCTCGGGCGACGAGGGGGTCTGGTGGGTGATCGTCGCGTACGAGGAAGAAGAGGTGGGGGTCGAGAGCATGCACGAGGCGGCTCGCCTGGTGCGCGGCTGCCTGACGGGGGAGGCGGTGGACACCGACGAGATGGTGCTCACCCTTCAGCGCCTGTACGAGAGCGTGCGGCTCGGTCCGTCCACGGGGGCGATCGTCGAGGAAGCGCGGCGGCGCGGCATTCCGGTCCGGCGGCTCAACAACCGATCGCTCGTTCAGCTCGGACTCGGCCGGAACCTGCGCCGGATCCAGGCCACCGTGACCGACAGGACCAGCTCGATCGCTGTCGAGATCGCGCAGGACAAGGACGAGACCAAGCGCGTGCTCGGCAACATCGGCCTGCCAGTCCCACGCGGCGACGTGGTGCGCACGATCGAGGACGCGGTCGACGTCGCCGAGGAGATCGGCTTCCCCGTCATCGTCAAGCCGCTCGACGCGAGCCACGGGCGCGGCATCTCGCGTCGGCTCGACGACGTCGAGGCGCTTCGTCACGCGTTCGAGGAGGCGCGGGAGTTCAGCCGCCGGGTAGTGATCGAGCAGTTCGCCCAGGGCAACGACCATCGCGTGCTCGTGGTGAACGGCAAGGTCGTGGCATGTGCCGAGCGCGTGCCCGCACGGGTGATCGGCGACGGTTCCCGAAGCATCCGGGCGCTGATCGACGAGGCGAACCGCGACCCGCGGCGCGGCATCGGCCACACCAAGATCCTGACCCGTCTGCCGATGGACGAGCAGACCGAGCGCTACCTCGCCTCCCAGGACCGGACGCTCGACAGCGTTCCGGCGGAGGACGAGGAGGTGTTTCTCCGCCAGACGGCCAACCTCTCGACCGGCGGCACCTCCATCGACCGGACGGAGGACATGCACCCGGACAACGTCACGGCGTGCGAGATGGCCGCTGCGGCGGTGGGGCTCGACATCGCCGGCATCGACGTGATGACGACGAACATCTCCGTGCCGTTCCGCGAGAACCACGCGGTGATCATCGAGGTGAACGCCGGCCCGGGCATTCGCATGCACACCCACGCCACGGAGGGGACACCGCGAAACGTCGGCGCGCCGGTGGTGGACATGCTGTATCCACCTGGCGTCGAGTCGGACATCCCGGTCATCGCGGTCACCGGCACGAACGGCAAGACCACGACGACGCGCCTCATCGCCCATCTCTTCCGCAACACGGGAAAGACCGTGGGGTTCACGACGACGGACGGCGTGTATCTGCAGAACCGGCTCGTGATGGAAGGGGACATGACCGGACCCTTCGCGGCGAACATCATCCTCACGAATCCCACGGTCGACGTCGCGGTGCTCGAGACGGCACGCGGCGGCATCCTTCGCGCGGGCCTCGGCTTCGACGAGGCGGACGTGGGCGTGGTGCTCAACGTCTCGCCCGACCATCTCGGTCTCCGTGGCATTCATACGGTCGAGCAGCTCGCCGACGTGAAGAGCGTCATTCCGGCGGTGACGAAGCGCGAGGGGCACGCCGTGCTCAATGCGGACGACCCGCTCGTCTACGCAATGCGCGAGCGCACGGGCGCGGATATCGTGCTCTTCTCGGCGAAGGAGTTTGGTGAGAACAACATCGTCGTCGACCACGTCTCGCGCGCCGGTATCGCGGCGGTGGTGGAGCAGGGCACCTTCGTCATCCGTCGCGGCCGGCTCCGCATCCCGATCGCGACCGAGCACGACGTGCCGCTGACTCTCGGCGGGGCGGCGCGCTTCCAGCGACAGAACGTGCTCGCGGCCATCGCGTCGGCGTACGTTCAGGGAATGCGATACGACGACATCCGCGCGGGGCTGCTCTCCTTCTTCCCGTCGCCGTCCACCACGCCAGGACGGCTCAACATGATCCGGGTGCGGGGCGGCGGGCGGGTCCTCGTCGACTACGCGCACAACGCCGCGGCGATCGCGGGGCTCGTCGAGCTCGTGTGGAACACGCCGGCGGCGAAGCGGTTCTGCGTGCTCACCGTACCGGGCGACCGGCGCGACGAGGACATCCGGGAGGCGGGCCGGCTGTGCGCCGGGTTCGACCACATGATCATCAAGGAGGACATCGACCGGCGCGGCCGCGCTCGGGGAGAGATCGCCGACCTGCTCACCGAAGGACTCATCGAGGGCGGCATGGAGCCATCGCGCATCGAGGTGCTGTATGAGGAGGGCGAAGCCGTGAATCGCGGGCTCGATCTCCTCGGTGAGGACGATCTCCTCGTCATCCACGCCGACAAGGTGCCCGGCACGCTGGCGATCGTCCGCGAGCGCGCGGTGCAGACCCCGTGACGGCGACGGCTACGCCGCCCTCGGCGGCCACGGAGATCCGGATGACGATGCTGCACGCGACGCGCGGCAAGAACTTCTGGTCGCTGCGCCCGGTGACGAGGATGGACCTGGCCGTCGGTGCGTACGACGACATTTCATCGGCCGACGTGCCCGGGTTCACCAAGCGGCTGCTCGGCGCGATGCCGGGGCTGGTGGAGCACCGCTGCTCGATCGGCGAGCGTGGCGGCTTCGTGCTCCGTCTGCGACGTGGCACGTATGCGCCGCACATCATCGAGCACGTCGCGCTCGAGCTTCAGACGATGATGGGTCACGACGTGGGCTTCGGGAAGACGCGCGGCGGCGACGTCGAGGGCGAGTACACGCTGGTGTTCGAGCACGAGCACGAGCAGGTGGGACTTCGCGCGGCTGCGCTCGCACTCGAAACGGTGCAGCGCGCATTCGATGGGACGCTGGAGAACGTCGATGCGGCCGTGGCCGAGCTCAAGGCCATCGCCGAAACGCCGGACACACCCCCGCTCCACGTGCGCGTGCAGTGCGGCGTCACCGGTGGCAGCGGACGCGCCGAGGCGCAGCGGCTGTTGATGGAGCGGCTGGCCGATCCGGGCGCGCTGGTGATCGACGTCTCACCCGCGTACCTGCTGCAGGCGGGACTTCCGTACGCGCGCTCCGAGATGGCGATCCTCCTCGACGCCGAGCTCACCGATGTGCCGCCCCGATATCAGGAGGAGGAGCGTGCGACGCAGCTCGTCAACGTCCTGGCGGACGCGGTCGAGCGGGACGGGATGGTGATCTGTCCGGCGAAGGCGTGGGATGTCCAGGACTACGCGCGCGAGTCGGGCTGCCGCATCGCGGTGTTCGCGACCGACGACGACGTCACGGCGCGCGACAGCCGGCGCGCTCGCGCCGTGGGCCTGGTGCGCGACGGCAGGATCTGGATCGAAGGGTGCGGCGAGGACAAGGATGCCGGCGCACTCGATCCGGCGCTCCCGGCCACTTCGCAGGTCGCCGCCGCCCTGGCGCACGCCACCATGCGCAGTGAGTGCGACGGGTGAGGCGACGGAACGACAGTGCCCCACCGCGCGTCGATTCTCCCAGCCATCCGCAGCATCAACCCGACGTCCGCGGGCCGCTGGTCCTGATCGGCGGTGCCTGCACGCCGGATGGCGAGGCGCTGAGCTCGTTCATCGACCTCGCGCGCGAGATCGGTGGACCTATCGTGGGGATCACCGCCGCCTCCGAGAACCCGGCGCAGAGTGCGCGGCTCTGGCGGACTGATTTCCGCAAGGCCGGTGTGCAGAACATCGAGTTCCCGCGGGTGAAGCGAGACAACGAGCGTCTCGACCGAGAGCTGGCGGCGCGGATCGACGATGCGGCGGCGGTCTTTCTCGGCGGCGGCAATCAGGTGAAGCTCGTGGCGGAGCTGAGCGGCTCGCGCGCCGAGGTGTCGCTCAAGGCCCTCTCGGCGCGCGGCGGAGTGATCTGCGGGACGAGCGCCGGTGCCGCCGCACTCACCTCGCTCACGATGGCCGGTGGTGAGATCGACGAAGAGGGAAACCTCGTGGAGCAGTATCTCGGACCGGGCTTCGGCCTGCTCGACTTCGAGACGATCGTTGACACCCATTTCTCGAAGCGGCGCCGGCTGCAGCGGCTGTTCGTCGTGATCGCGGGCAACCCGGAGCTGCTCGGTCTGGGGATCGACGAAGACACCGCACTGATCGTGCGCGGTCACGTCGGCGAGGTGGTCGGGGCGGGCGGTGTGACGTTCGTCGACGGCCGGGACAGCGTGCGGTTCGACAACGCCGACGATCTCGAGAAGGGACGGCAGCTCACCCTGAGCCACCTCCGGGTCGGGATCGTCGGCACGCACTACCATCTCAACCTTCGCGAGCGTGAGCTCGAGGTGCTCGTGCGTGGCGAAGCCAGCCCGCACCGGCGGACTCCACCGTTCACGACGGCGCAGAGTCGGGACTAGGCTCGTCCCGACGTCGCGCGCTACCGCGTCCCCGTCTCCCGCCTCTCTTCCTCCTCCTCCTCCATCGAGTCGGCCGGGTGTGCCTTCGGAGTCCGCGTGTCGAGCTCGAACCGATCACCCTGGCTCAGCATGTGGATCGTCAGGCCGAACGACGACAGCGTCCGATCGGAATCCTCGTCGCCGATGTTGGAGTACGTGGACTTCGACGCGTCGACGACGTACACCGCGCCCACGCCGAGGACCTGGAAGTAGCGGTTGCGCTCGACGATCATGGAGGTGTCCTCGTCGATCCCCACGCCGAGCACGCGCGGATTCTGGGTCACTGCGCCGATCAGCCGCGCCATCCGGCCTCGCTCGGAGAAGTGCTGATCGATGAGCATGTCCTGCGCGAACCCGAGTCCCGGGGCCATCAGCAGCGACGACTTAATGCGGTACGACGAGTCGCCATTGTTCGCGACCATCATCGTCTCGCTCATGGCCGAAGCGCCAGCCGAGGTGCCGGCGATGACGCCGCCTTGCTCGAAGATCTCCTGGACCCGCGAGTACACGGGGGTGTCCCCGACCTGGCTCGTGATCTTCAGCTGATCTCCACCGGTGAAGAACACGCCGGTGGCGCCTTCGAGGATGCGCATGGCTCGCGGCGTCGTGGCGTCCTCGCGGGACGCGATGTCCAGGCGGAACACGTGGGGGACGCCGAGCGCCCGGAACGCCGACTCGTACTGCTGCCACAATTCGTCGGGCTCGGCGCTCGCGACGGTGCACACGACGATCTTTCCGTCGTCACCGAGGCGGTCGGCAATGGCGCGGAGGATCTTCTTTTCGCCGGTGCGATCCTCGTGTCCTCCAATGATCACGAGGGAGCCCTTGTGCGTGGCGCTCGCGCGGCCGCGGCGCAGCGGGCGCTCGAGGAACAACTCGACCTTGCGGCGTGGGTCCATGTCTCTGGGAGTTGGGGTCTGACTGCGTTCCAGCGATGCTTCTCCGTACAAACGACGTGCCTCTGCGGGTGAGCGATGCGAATCCGCTCTGGCTCACCCGTGACGGCGGCACCATCTTGAGCGGCACCCGCTCCGTCCCTCCAATCCCATACATGGCCTCACCAGCACTCCGGCCGCGCTCGGCCTCCGAGCTCGTGGACGCCGCCTTTCAGATCCTGCGGGCCCATTACCCGCAGTTCGTCATGTGCTCGGCGCTGGCATATCTGCCGTGGCTGGTGCTCCAGCTCATCTGGTACAGCGATCCCGCGCGGCTGGCGACCATCTCTCCCGGAGCCAGCGTCGCGTTCGGCTTGGGCATCTGGCTCGTCTTCGCCCTGATGAGCGCCGTGCTCATCATCTGCGCGTCCCAGGCGTATCTGGGCGACCCGGTCGACGTCGGCATCGCCGTGCGACAGGCGCTTCCGCGGCTGCCGCTCGTGATCCTCGGCGCCATCGTGCGGTACTCGCTCATGTTCCTCGGGCTCTTCTTCTTTCTCGTCGGCGCCCTGTACGTCGCAGCGCGCTTCTTCGCCGTCACGCCGGTGATCGTGCTGGAGGGGAAGGGGATCGGCGCCGCGTTCGCGCGCTCGACTGTTCTGTCCCGGAATCGCAAGGGGCACGTGATCCTCACGGTCGGTCTGGCATCGCTGATCTACTGGGTGCTCGCGTTCGGCGTTCAGCTCGCGTCGGCACTGTTCGGCAACCTGATCGTCCAGGCACTCGTCGGAGCGGTCGTCACGATCATGGTGTATCCGGTCGTCGCCATCACCGAGGCGCTCCTCTACTACGACACCCGCATCAAGAGTGAGGGGCTGGACATCGAGCTGATGGCCGGGGCACTCGACGGCGCGCCCGCGGGCGAGCCGGCCGCACCCTGACGCGCCGATGCTGCTGACGTTCCTCCAGCGCGCCGAGTGGCCGGCGTCGGCCGTGCACGATACGGTCGCCGTGATCGCGCGAGGGGTGGAGTACCGTCGCAGCCTGCGACAGTCCTTCCTGGACCGCGTGTTCCTCTGGCTCGGCGAGATCATCGGCAAGATCATCGCCTTCATCCGCCATCTTCCCTCTTCTCGAACGATCGGTCTCACGGTGCTCGGCATCATCGTGGCCCTGATCGTGGCGCGGCTCATCATCGCGGCGCTCGCGCGCGACGAGACGCTCGCGCGACGCGCGCGACGAGGTGGTGCGCGCGCGGGAGAAGATCCGTTCGTGGAAGCGGAGCGCCTTGCGGCCGAGGGCCGATACGAGGACGCCGCGCATGCGCTCTATCACGGCGTGCTGCTGGCGCTGGCGCGCGGCGACCGGCTGCGCCTCGATCCATCGAAGACCAGCGGCGACTATGCACGCGAGCTTCGCGCGCGTGGCTCGGCGTCCTACCAGCCCTTCCGCGCGTTCTCCCGCCGATTCGATGTGGCGGTGTTCGGGCACGGTGGCTGCGACGCCGCTCTGATCGCCGATCTGCGCCGGCTCGCGACGCCGTTCACGGACCACGCACGCGCCGCGTGAACGAGCCGATTCCGGGACCGCTGCCGCGCGGCGAATGGTGGACGCGGCCGCGCGTCGTGCTGCCCATCATCGGCGCACTCGTGCTGCTCGTCGCGATCCTCACGCCGCAGTCCACCGGGGGGCGGGTGGGCGACGATCGGCTCTCCTCGCACCTCACGGGTGCGCTCGGGGCGCGACTGCTGTATGAGACGGCGGGACGTCTCGGGTGGAGCGTGTCGCAGCGCGACGACCAGCCAATGCCGGGTGTGCCGACCGGCACGACCATCCACGCCGTGCTCGCGCCGCCTGTGCCCGTCACCGCCGAGGAGGCTCATGCGTACCTCGACGCCGTGCGTGCGGGCGACGGGCTGCTCATCGCGCTGAACCGGCGCAACGCGCTTGCCGATTCGCTCGGCGTCTCCCATTCGTCGGGAGGCGGCACGTTCGACATCGTCGCCGACGACACGCTCGGCTGTCGACCAGAGAGTCGGCTGATTCCTGCCCTGTGGCCGGACAACCGCGTTCATCTCTGGTCGCTGACATGGCCGCGCGGCGCGCCGTCCGACCGCATCGTGTTCGGCACGGCGCGTCCCGATCTCCGCCGCGACAACCGGCCCGAGGAAGTCGCCGCGGGGTTCTCGCTCGGACGCGGACGGGTCGTAGTCGTCGCCGATCCGGATCTCCTGCGCAACGACGTTCTGCGCCGCTGTAGCTGGGGCGCCGACGTTCGCGCCGTTCGCATGCTCGAATGGCTGCGCGACGGCGGAGCCGCTCCGCGCACGACGCTCGTGTTCGACGAGTACCACCAGGGCTACGGCCGGCGCGTCTCGATGCTCGGCACGACACGGCGCTTCCTCGTAGCGCATCCGCTCGGACGCACCCTGCTGCAGCTCGCACTCGCGGCGCTCGTACTGCTGCTGGCGATCGGACCGCGCGCTTTGCCTCCGGTGGACGTGCTGAGATATGAGCGTCGCGATCCGCTGGAGCAGATCGACGCGCTGGCGCACGCGTACGAGCAGGTGCGCGCGACGCGCACGCTCACCGCGCGCCTCCTGCACGGAGTGCGCTCGCGCGTGGAGCGGGGGTGGTCGGCGTCGCGGTCGCGGCCGGACGAGGAGTTCCTCGCCGACGCGGTGCGCCAGGCACCGTCGCTCACCGCCGACGCGGAGCTGGTTCGCCGCGCACTCACGGAGCCGCTGTCCGATCGAAACCTGCCCGAGCTGGGTGCCGCGCTGCGACGGATCGAGCAGTCTCTCACCACCTCCACTCTCGCATGACCTCCACGCCCGTCTCTGCACCCGAGCCCACGCTCACCGTCGAGCAGGGCGCCGCACTCGTCGAGCGCGTGCGCACCTCCGTGTCGCAGTACGTCGTGGGCCAGGAGGCGACCGTCCACGACGCACTCGTGGCGTACCTGGCGCGCGGTCACGTGCTCATCGAAGGAGTGCCCGGCACGGCCAAGACGCTGCTCGTGCGCGCGCTCGCCGCTGCACTCGGTCTCCGCTTCTCGCGCATCCAGTTCACTCCCGATCTGATGCCGTCGGACGTCACCGGTGTGAACGTCCTGCGCGATCCGGCCAAGGGCTTCGAGTTCCAGGCCGGTCCGCTGTTCACCGACCTCCTCCTCGGCGACGAGATCAATCGCGCGCCGGCCAAGACCCAGGCCGCGCTGCTCGAGGCGATGGCCGAGCGCCAGGTCACGGTGGATGGAAAATCGCGGCCGCTCGGCGACGCGTTCACCGTCTTCGCCACTCAGAACCCGGTCGAGCACGAGGGCACCTATCCGCTCCCGGAGGCGCAGCTCGATCGCTTCCTCGTCAAGACGGTGATGCCGTACCCGAGCCGCGAGGCGGAGCTGGAGCTCCTCGCGCGGTACGACGCCGGCTTCGACGCCGAGCGGTTGGTCACCGCCGACATGCAGAGCGCGCTCTCGAGCGCCGACGCCGTGGCGATCCGGCAGCTCGTCGACGGCGTGCGCGTCGCGCCCGAGGTCCGCGTCTACATCGCGGACATCACGCGCTCCACGCGCGAGGAGCGAATGCTGTCGCTGGGTGCGTCGCCGCGCGCCACGGTGGCGTTGTTCCGCGCCGCGCGCGCCGCCGCCGTGCTGGAGGGGCGCGACTTCGTCATCCCGGACGACGTGAAGGGCGTCACCCCTGCCGTGCTGCGCCACCGGATCAACCTGGCGCCGGAGCTCGAGGTCGAGGGCCGCAGTCCCGACGACGTGCTCGATGCGCTTCTGGCACGCGTCCGGGTGCCCGAGTGAGCCGCTGGGCGTGACGTCGCACCTCCGTGCCCGCGCCGCGCGCGCGTTGCGCGCGATCGCATTCGTGCCGACGCGACGTCTCGCGCTCGGCGTGGCGCTCCTCGCTCCACTCTGGCTGCTGTCGCGGTTGCCGGGTGGCGGGTGGATCGCCTTCGGTGCCACCGTGCTCCTCGCGTTGGCGGCACTGATCGACGTCGCGATGCTGCCGGCCGCACGCGACCTTCGCGTCGACCGCGTGCTCGAGCCGACGGTCGGCGTCGGCGACGAGTCCGAGCTGCGCTATCGCATCGAGTCGGGCTGGGGGCGTCCGCTGGTCGTTGCGCTGCACGACGCACTGCCCCCGGCGCAGCTCTCCGGAGGCATCGTGCCCGATGAGCGTCCGCTGTCGCCGCGCGGGACGGTCGAGCTCTCGGGCACCGTCCGCGGTATGGCGCGCGGCGATGCGCCCCTCGGCGACGTCGCGGTGCGGGTCCGCACTCCGCTCGGCCTCGTCGCGCGCACGCTGCGCTATGAGCGCGACGACCGCGTGCTGGTCGCGCCGTCACTGGCCGGTGTGCGGCGCTTCCGGTGGCTCGCCGTGCACCAGCGGCTCGCCGCGGTGGGGGTGCGCTCCACCCCGAAGCGCGGCGACGGGCGCACCTTCGCCAGCCTCCGCGACTACGTGGTCGGAGACGACCCGCGACACATCGATTGGAAGGCGTCGGCGCGTCGCGGTCACCCGATCACCCGCGAGTACACGATCGAGCAGTCGCAGACCGTCTACCTGCTCGTCGACGCGGGCCGCTCCATGACCCAGCTCGCCGGAGCGTACTCGCGGTTCGAGTATGCACTGTCCTCCGCGCTGGTCCTCGCCGACGTCGCCAGCACGGCGGGGGACCGGGTCGGCGCGATGGTGTTCGACGATCAGCTGCGCGCACTCGTGCCTGCGCAGCGCGGGCGTGGCGCGCTGCAGGCGCTGCGCGCTGCGATGGTTCCACTGCAGCCCTCGCTCGTGGAGCCGGACTACTCGGCGGCGTTCCGGGCACTCGCGGCCCGTCAGCGCAAACGGGCCCTGCTCGTGCTCCTCACCGACGTGATCGACGCCCGCGCGGCGCGCGCGCTGCTCGGCCATCTGACTCGTGGCGCGTCGCGCCACCTCGCCCTCGTCGTCGCCCTGCGAAACGAGGCGTTGCTCGGCGCGACCAGACTTCCCGAGGCAGCGAGCGGACGAACGCTCTACGCGAGCGCCGCGGCCGAAGAGCTGATCGCCGAGCGCGCGACGGCGCTCCAGCGCATGCGCGACGCGGGAGTCGTCGTGCTCGACGTTGCGCCGGACGCGATGGCCGCCGCCGTCGTCAACCAGTACCTCGAGCTCAAGGCGCGCGGGACGCTGTGACCGGGCCGAGCGCCAGCGCGCTCGACACCTCCTCGGGCACGGCCGACGCCTCTTCGGGAACGACTGCGGCCGGCGCGGTGCGGCCGCCCCGCAGATACGCGACGAGCAGCACGAGCGTCGTGCCGCTGACGGCCAGCTTTCCCTCGATCGGCCACCACTCGATCGGTGAGATGAACCCTTCGAGCGTGCCGGCTACGAGCAGCAGCAGCGTGGACACGCCGATGAGGCGAATCGCCCGCTGGCCGTTCTCCACCAGTGCCCTCCGCCGCGTCCGATCGCCCGGAATGAGCATCCCCGCCGCGACGAGAAACGCCGCTCCGCCGGCGACACAGATGGCGAACAGCTCGAGCACGCCGTGCGGCGCGACGAAAGCGAGGAGGAGCGGCAGGATGCCCTTGCTCGCATACAGACCGACGACGCTTCCGATCGAGACGCCGTTCGTGACGAGAAGGAACACGGTGAGCAGCCCGGCCGTGACCCCGCCGGCGAAGGCGGCGAACGTTACCTGGACGTTGTTCGCGATGATCCCCGACGCCATCACCGGGCGGAAGAGCTGCGGATCGTCGATGTAGCCCTCCCCCGACCGCGCGCGCCGTACACCGTCCTCGGCACGACGGAGCATCCCGGCGGGGAGCATCTGCGAGGCGAGGCTCGGTGTGCGCGCGATGCTCACTCCGGCGATGATCGCGGGGCCGAAGAGCAGCAGCGCCGCGAGCGAGATCGGTCGCGCTGAGCGGCGCACCTCGCGCGGACCTTCGGTGAAGAGGTAGCGCACGGCGGCGCGCAACGGCATGCCGCGGTCGCGATAGAGCAGGTTGTGCGCGCCCGCGACCAGTCGGCCCAACTGGAACAGCTCGTCGAGCGATCGGCCACCGGCGGCGGTGCGCAGGCGCGCGAGGTCCGCTGAGAGCGCCCGGTACTCGGCCACGAACTCGCGGACGCCGTTCTCGCCGAGCGACCGGAGACCCCGGCGCTGCGCCTGAGCGAGCCGCGACGCGAACGCGTTCCACCGAGGGCTGCCGGCAGCGATCAGCGCCTGCCGCTCGCGCCCCGCGCCGGTCTCGCCGCGCGACGCCACACCGCCGGCGCGGGCGCGGCGTTCTCGCTCATACAGGTCGAGCAACCGCGGACCCGCGGCACGACCGTCATCGAGGAGGGCCGCGCCGAAGCGAGATGCCAGCTGCTGGGCCAGCGCCGCCCGCTTCAACGCCTCCAGCGATCCCCAGCGCTCGACGAAGCGGCCGAGCACGACGTACTCGTCTTCGCTGAGCTGGGTCTGGAGCGCGGTCGCCTGCGTCGTGCCCGCTGCGGGCGCCGTGCCGAGTGCTGGCGCCGTCCGCCGCGCGTCTTCGCGCACGACGATCGTGCCGGCCACGATGTCGCCGAGTCGGCGCCCGCGCCGGGTGGCTAGGACGCTGATCATCCCGACGAGGTAGAGGAACAACGGCTGCATGTCGAGCACGCGGATCAGGTTCCGCACGGCGGATGCGCCGAACGTCACCGAGTAGCCGCCCTCGCGCACCACGCGGATCCGATGGATCCGCTTCCCGGGCGTCTGGCCGTCCATCAGCCCTTCGAACAGGACGTAGTAGCCCCACAGCAGCGCGAACTGCGCGAGCACGAGGATCGCCATCCCCCAGCTCCCGCCCACGTTGAACCCCGCGAAGCCGCCCACCGCCATCACGGCTACCGCCACGATGCCGAGGACGATCGACGCCGCGAGGACGATCAGCAGATCGGTGATCGCCGCCATCGCGCGCGAGCCGATGCCGGCGATGGAGTAGGTGAGGACGACGAGCTCCGGCGTCTCGACGTCGACGGTCTGCTCGAAGGAGGATGTGCTCACGGCGGGAGGGAAGAGGCTGCGCTAAGCATCGCCCCCGGTGCACACGGCGACAAGCGGTCGGTTATCTTGGCCTCTCGCTCACTCCTGTGCGGATCCCTCGACTTCGCTCGGGATGACAGCCCCTGTCATCCCGAGCGAGCGCAGCGAGTCGAGGGAGCTGCACTTCAGCTCTGGCTGTCTCAGCGATGCGCGTCGTCCTCCAGCGAGTCTCCCGCGCCGAAGTGCGCGTCGGCGATCGGGTCACCGGCCGGATCGACCGCGGCTTCCTGCTGCTCGTCGGCTTCACTCACTCCGACGGCGACGCCGTCCTCGAGTGGATGGCCGAGAAGATCGTCGGCCTGCGCCTGTTCGCCGACGCCGACGACAAGATGAATCTCGCGCTCGGCGACGTGGACGGCGCGCTGCTCGTCGTCTCGCAGTTCACCCTCTACGGCGACGCCGCGAAGGGCCGGCGGCCGAGCTTCATCGATGCGGCGCGGCCCGAGACGGCGATCCCATTGTACGAACGCTTCGTGGCCTTGCTACGCGCGCGCGTCGTTCGCGTGGAGACGGGCGAGTTCGGCGCGATGATGGACGTCGAGCTCGTGAACGACGGGCCAGTCACCCTGCTCCTGGAACGATGACCGCACTTCGAGTGATCCTCGCCTCGCAGTCTCCCCGTCGGCGTGAGCTGCTCGCCCTCGTCGGCATCGCCCACGAGGTGCGTCCAGCTGACATCGACGAGACCTATCTCGCCGGTGAGCACCCGAAGGCGCACGCCGAGCGTCTCGCACGCGGGAAGGCGGCGACGATCTCGGCTCGCGAACCGGACGCGGTGATCATCGGCTCGGACACCATCGTCGTCGTCGACGGCGAGGTGCTCGGCAAGCCCGCCGACGAGGCGGAAGCGGCGCGCATGCTCGAGCGCCTCTCGGGGCGAGCGCACACGGTGGTCACTGCGGTCGCCGTCGCGTGGCGTGGCGAGCTGCGGTCCGCGGTGGAGGAGGTCGGCGTCGAGTTCCATCCGCTCTCGCGGCCGGAGATCGCCGCATACATCGCGACGCGCGAGCCGATGGACAAGGCGGGTGCCTACGGCATCCAGGGCTATGGCGCGACGATCGTGGCGCGAGTGGACGGTGACTACTTCGCCGTCATGGGGCTGCCGGTGCAGCGCCTGATCCGCGTGCTCGGCGAGCTCGGAATCCGCTACGCCTTCGGCCCGCTCGACACGGCGCCGGCGTAGACGCTGCGCCATCGCTCGACGCGGTCGAGCACGTCGCGGACCGTGATGCGCGCCATCCGGCCCGGCCGGTTCTCCATCGAGATCGGGTAGTCCTCGCCGGGCTCGCCATAGGCGTCGATCAACAGATCGTGGAATCGGCGATACGGGCCAACGCGCTTGGGGTTGGTGTATCCCATCAGCGACACCACCGGCCGGTCGAGGGCCACGGTCATGTGCAGGGGACCCGTGTCGGGCGACAGCGCCAGCGCGGCACCGTCGAGGATTCCGACGAGCTTGCGCAGCCCGCTGCCGAGCGCCGAGTGAACCGGCGCGCTCGCGCGCTCGAGAATCGTCGCTTCGGCCGCGAGCTCGCGCGGCGAGCGTCCACCAACGAGCACCGGCTGCAACCCGAAGTCGCTCCACAGTGCGTCGGAGACGTCCGCCCAGCGCTCGGGAAGCCAGTCCTTCTCCGGTTTGCTCGTCGCCACGACGATCGGTGCGATCGGCCGTTCGAATCCGGCGAGGAACTCCGCCTGCCACGCCCGCTCCTCGGGCCATGGGCCGAGCTCCCATACCGGCTCGTCGTGCGGCACGCCGAGCGCGTCGAGGAACTCGAAATATTGATCCTGCACGTGCTGTCCCTCGCGCGCCGGAATACGGTGCGTCGTGAACAGCCAGTTCGCGTCGCGTGCGCGAGCGCGATCGAAGCCCAGCTTGACGGGTGAGTGGGTGAACGACGTCACGATCCCCGCCTTGAAGTACACCTGCAGCGCGAGCACCACGTCGAACGGTCGCGTGGCGAGCGCTCGGCGTACGGCCGGATAGGCGCGCCACCCGCGTGAGCGATCGAACTCCACGATCTCGTCCACACAGCGGTGGCCGCGCACCAGCGAAGCGGCGCCCGGCTGCAGCACCCAGGTGACGCGTGCCGCGGGCCGATGCGACTTCAGCGCCGTCAGCAATGGGAGCACGTGCACCGCGTCGCCCACGGCGCTCATCATCACGATGCCCACTCGTGGATCGCGCTCCGGCAGTCGAGCGACGATCTCGGTCGGAGTCATGCGACGTGCTCTCCGGTGGGCGACGCCGACGCGACCGCGTCGTCGAACGCCGCAAGCGTCAGCCGAGCCGTCTCGTCCCACGAGAATCGCGCGCTCTGCGCCATGCTCGCGGCGCACATCGATGCGTACACCGTATCGTCGCCAAGGACGCGGCCGATCTCGCGTGCCAGACCCACATCGTCGTGCGGCTCGACGTAAATCGCGGCGTCACCTCCGGCTTCGGGCAGCGATGACGCCCGCGCGGCGATAACCGGTGCGCCAAGCTGCATCGCCTCCAGCACGGGCAGCCCGAACCCTTCGTAGCTCGACGGCGCGACCACGACCCGGGCGCAGCGGTAGAGCGTCATCAGATCGTCGTCGCTCACGAAGCCGAGCGTGCGCTGCCACGTCGGATCCATGCGCGCATGACCACTGCCACGGCGGGGCCCGGCGAGCACCAGGGTCGTCTGCGGATATGCCTCGACGACACGCGGCATCGCGCGCTCGAGCAGCGCGAGGTTCTTGCGGCGATCGCCCGCACCGACGGCGAGCACGAACGGCGCACGCACGCCGAGGCGCGTCAGCGCCTCCGTGTCGCGCTCGGCGGACGGGATGCGCAGGTCGTCCGCCGCGAGCAGCGTCACCCGGATCCGGTCGTGCGGCACCCCCAGCACGCGATGCACCTCGTCGCGCGTGAAGCTCGAGATGGCGAGGATCATGTTCGCCCGGCGCGCCGTGAACGCGTACCGGCGCCGCCAGCGGAAGTTCTTGAGCCATTTCCGCCGGCGCGGGTCGGGAAGCACGAGCGGCGCAACGTCCTGGATCGTCGCCACGACGACGCCGCGGCGTGGCGCGGGGAGCGACACGTTCCATGGATACCAGAACAGGTCCGCGTGCACCCGGCCGAGCCGACGCAGCGACTCGAACGCCACGCGCTCGACCGGTGCGGCCAGCATCACGAGGCGCTGGCGCACGAGGTCCGCATCGCGTGGGCGGCGGATCAGCAGTACGAGGCGCAGGCCTGGACGCTGCTGCAGCAGCCGCGGGAGCAAGGCCCAGACCTCGCGGCCGATCCCGCGCAGCTCCTGCGCCAGCCGCGACGCCTCGACCGCTACCACCATCGTCTCGCTCATCGAGCGTCGCTCGGCTGCAGGGCGGCGAGCTCCTCCTCGTCGAACTCCGCGCCACGCTCGTCGCGCCACTTGCGGGCGGATCGCAGCAGCCGCGCGACGTTTCCCCGCGCGACGTCGGGATCACCGGGCGCGCCGAAGGTCACCCGGTCGACGTCGAGCAGGTGCGCCACGAGAGCGTCCTCTCTCCGCGCGAGCAGCACGTTCTTCACGTTGAGATCGTGGTGGCGCACCCCGGCATGGTTCATCGTCCGCACCAGCGTTCTCGTCGCCTCCCATGCCGCGCGACGCGCGACCTCCGATGCACCGCTCTTCATGTACGTCGACAGGTCGCGACCGCCGTCGATCTCCCGCGTCACGACGTCGGCTCGCTGGAAAGGGAAGGGGGCCGGCGACGTCCCGTACATCAGCATCTCGGGCGTCGGCACGCCGAGTGTGCGAAGCCGCTGCGCGATCGCCAGCTCGTGCGGTGCGCGTGTGGGCGGCAGGAACAGGTCGCGCGTGAGCGGCGCCAGCACGCCCCCATGGCGGTTGTGTCGCACCACCGCACGCGTTCCCGTCGCTGGCAGCGCGATGGCGTACGCCACGCCGCGGCCCTGAAGCGACCGCGCGCCGAGATCCCGCGCCGCGGCCTCGTACAGGCTTCCCTCGTGCAGCATTCGTCGCGCGTCCTCCTCGTGCGCCGCGAGCGCGACGGCGACGCACCCGCCGGCCGTGACGCGCACGAAGCCGGCGGGTGCGTCGGCCATCAGCGCTCGACGCGGTAGACGGGTAGCGCCTGGCTCTTTCCCTTGAGCTCCACCGGGGGACACACCGCGAGCGGCGGCGGCGACTTCAAGGCGCGCCGCATCTGCTCCGTGATCAGGATGTCCCCTGACTCGGCCGCGGAGCAGAGCCGGCTCGCCGTGTTCACCACGTCGCCGATGACCGTGAACTCCAACCGCCGCTCCGAGCCGATGTTGCCGGCGAACGCTTCGCCGTAGTTCAAGCCGATGCCGATCTCGAGCCGCGGACGGCCCTCGGCCTCCCACCGGCGATTCAGCGTCTCGAGCGCCGTCATCATGTCGAGCGCGGCATGCATCGCGCGGTCAGCGTCGTCGCTCATGCCGAGCGGAGCGCCCCACTGCGCCATCACGGCGTCGCCCATGAACTTGTCCAGGGTGCCGCCGTGGCGGAACACGCACTCGACCATCTCGGTGAAGTATTCGGTCAGCAGGCTCGCCATCTCGTCCGGCTTCATCGACTCCGAGAGCGCGGTGAATCCGCGAATGTCGCTGAACAGCACGGCCACCGGCCGTTTGTCGCCGCCGAGCTGGATCCCTTCGGGCGAGCTCGCGATGCGCTCGGCGAGCTGCGGCGCGAAGTAGCGCTCGAAGTTGTTGCGCACGAGCGTCTCGCGCCGGATTCGGTCGGCGAACTCCGAGTTCTCGATCGCTACGGCGGCGATGCCGGCGAACGCCACGAGGAACTCGAGGTCCTCATCGGTGAACCGGTGCGTCACGCTCGGCGTGTCGACGTAGAGGACGCCGAGCACGCGATCCTCGCTGCCGATCAGCGGCGCACAGATCGCCGAACGCACCTGTTGCATCACGATCGAGTCGCCCTGAAAGCGATCGTCCTGGACCGCGTTGTCCGTGAGCAGCGCGACCTTCTCTTCCACCGCCTTCCGCGCGATGGACTGCGGCACGGAGCGCGGCGCGTCACCACCGCGCTTGTCACGCGCGATCTTGTGCACCAGCTCGCCCTGCTCGTCGAGGAGCAGCACCGCCACCCGGTCGACGTCGAGCGTCTGGTACGCGTACGCCACGACCTTCGCCAGCAGCGCATCCACGTCGACCGCGCGCGTCAATCCCTTCGCGACCTCGAGCAGCGTGGCCAGCTTCTGCTGGCTCTTGTCGCTCGGTATGGCGCTGAGCGGGGACGAGATGCGTGACAGCGCACCCGGCGCCGTCGTCGGGGCGCCGAGTGACGTGAACATCGGCGTACGGCGGTCGCGCAGCGACATCTCGCGCACGATCGTCGGCCCGGGCGTCCCGGCGGCAGGGACGGCGAGGGTCGAGGCGTTGGGAGTCGGAACCCACGCGGCGAGCCGGAACGCGACCTTGCCGAAGGCGATGAGGTCGTCCACCTCGAGCGTCGCGGCGGCTACCTTTCGCCCGTTGACGAACGTCCCGTTGCTCGAGCCGAGATCTCGCAGCGAGACCTGCTCGTCGTCGACCAGAAGCTCGGCGTGGCGGCGCGAGATCGTCGGATCGGCCACCGAGAGGTCGCACGTCGGCGCCCGCCCCACGATCAGGGGCGCGTTCATCTTCAGGTCGAACGACTGGGTTCCGTCGGGGCTGATGAGACGATAGGCCATCGGGGCTTCAATATGCGGGGGTGAGGCCATCGAGCGAAACCGTTGACGGTTCGTCGGTTATCGGTTGGCAGCCGGCCTTGGGACGCCATGGCTGACCGAGGTCGGCCGGCTACTGACAAACCGTGAACGGACTAACCCCGGGCATCGCCCGCACGCCCCATCGCCTCCCGCACCCGCCCGATCGCCGTCAGCATCGCCCTCGCCTTGTTCTCCGTCTCGGCCCACTCCAATTCCGGCACCGAATCGAGGACGATCCCCGCGCCGGCCTGCACGTTCGCCACCCCACCGGCCACGACGCAGGTGCGGATCGTGATCGCCAGGTCCATGCGTGCACCGCCGGCGGCGACGTAGCCCACCGCGCCCGCGTACGCGCCGCGCCGCTCCGGTTCCAGCTCGTCGATGATCTCCATCGCTCGCACCTTGGGCGCGCCGGTCATCGTCCCCGCGGGGAAGGTGGCGCGGAACGCGTCGAGCGCGTCCAGGCCCGAGCGCAGTGTGCCCTGCACCTGGCTCACGAGATGGAACACGTGCGAGTAGCGCTCGACCGTCATGTAGTCCGACACCTCGATGCTGCCATACTCGGCGATGCGCCCCACGTCGTTCCGGCCGAGGTCCACCAGCATCACGTGCTCTGCACGCTCCTTCTCGTCGGCCGAGAGCTCGGCCATCATCTCCTCGTCCTGCTCCGGCGTCGCCCCGCGCGGACGCGTGCCGGCGATCGGCCGCACCGTCACTCGGTCCCCGCCGACGCGCACGAGCAGCTCGGGCGAGCTGCCCACCAGCTCGACGCCGTCGAGCACCAGGTGGTACATGTACGGCGAGGGGTTGAGCGCACGCAGCGCCCGATACAGTGCGTCGGTGGGGAAGTCGAGCGGCACTTCGATTCGCCGCGCGAGCAGCACCTGGAATGCGTCGCCCGCGGCGATGTACTCGCGGATCCGCTCCACGCCCGCCATGTACTGCTCGCGCGTGGTCGTCGAGCGTCCCGTCGCCGGCGCGGCGTCCTGTCGCAGATCCAGCACGGGCAGCGTGACGGGCGCGCGAAGCTTCGCCATCGTGCGCTCCACTTCGGCGAGCGCGCGATCGTGGATGGCACGCAGGGTTCCTTCGCTCAGGTCGTCGTCCACCGTGGCGCCCACCACCACACGCGCCTGCGAACGGAGGTGGTCCACGATCACCACCGCGTCGGTGAACACGAACAGCGCGTCGGGCACCTGCACGGCGCGCGTCGGCGTGTGCGGCAGCCGCTCGATCAGCCGGACCACGTCGTAGCTGAAGAAGCCCACGGCGCCGCCCCAGAAGATCCCGAGCTCGGGCACGTCGACGGGCGTTCGCGCGCGCACGAGGGCATCCAGATCGTGGAGCGGGTCGGCTGGACGACGCTCGCCGTGCCAGCCGCGCGCCGGCGACCAATCGGCTACGACGCCGTCCTGCAGCCGCCAGGCCGCGCGAGGTGCGCTGCCGAGAAAGGTGTAGCGCGACCAGGTCTCGCTACCGGCCGGGGCAGACTCGAGCAGGAAGGCGAACGGGCCCTCGCGCAGCTTCGCGAATGCTGTCACGGGTGTGTCGGAATCGAGCAGGCAGTCGCGCCATACCGGAACCACCGACCGCGGGCGCGCCCGCTGGCGGAACTCGTCGAAGCTCATCGTGTGCGCGCCCGTGCGTGCTTGTCCGGCGTGTGAGCGCCGGCGACCTTTCCTTGATGCATCGCTTGCTCGTTGCGGCTCTCGCCGCGGGTGGTTTGGTGGTGACGCTCGCGCCGCGACCCGCGCACGCCCAGCAGTGGAACGATCAGCGCTCGCGCACGCTCGTCGAGCGGGCGACCGCCCGCCGCATGCAGCAGCTCGCCGACACGGGCCTCAGAGACTACAAGGCTGTCGCGCACGGCTACGTCACCTTCCTCGCGCAGGTCGGCGAAGGGCTCACCGAACCGCCCAAGGTGGTGAAGGCCGACGAGCTCGTGAATGAAGTCTATTGGCTCGCGCCCAACCTCAGCAAGCAGCGCATTCTGGGCCGGAGAGACAC
>DATFOL010000516.1:0-3888 GCA_035265545.1 Gemmatimonadaceae bacterium
ACACCACTCGCTGAGCCAGGCGCTCTATCGCCTTCGCGTCGAGCTCGGGATGGGCTCCCTCGTGAGCGGCACGCGCATCCTCCGCCTCGACCCGCGCCACATCTCGGCGGACGTCACCGAGTTCGACGAAGCGCATCGCGCGCACGATGCGACACGGATGGTCGAGCTCTACGCCGGTCCCTTCCTCGACGGCGTGTTCTTCACCGGTGCGCTCGAGCTCGAGCGCTGGATCGAGTCGGAGCGGCAGCGTCTCGCGGACCTCTGCGCCGGTGCCCTCCGCGCGCTGGCCTCCAGCGCCGCGTCTCGCGGCGACCACGAGTTGGCCGCGGCGGCGTGGCGGCGGCTGCTGACCCTCGACCCATTCGACTCCGACATCGCGATCCAGCTCGTGCGCGCCCTCGATGCGGCGGGCGACCGCGCCGCGGCGCTGCGCGAAGCGCATCGGCACCGCCTCGTCGTGCGCGGCGAGGAGGAGGGAGATGCACGGTCCGGCTTCCTCGATCTCCTGACGCCGCACGCAAGCCGTCCCGAACCGGGGAGCGCCGCGCGCCGTCCGCTGGCGATGAGCGGCGCGTGGGGCGACGACGCGCGCTCGACGGCGCCCGCGGAGCTCTGCGAGCGCGCCCGGCAGTCTCTCTTCACGTTCGTCCCCGGCCGCATGCACGAGGCGATCGAGCTGGCGCACCGCGCGCTCGCGGTCGCCCCGGACTACGCGCCGGCGCACGCGCTGCTCGCCTGGATCTACGTCCTGCTCAGTCAGGCGACTCGGGAGGGCGACCCGCGCGCGCAGGCGCGTCGACACGCCGAGCGCGCGCTCGAGATCGAGCCCGAACACGTCGACGCGACGTCCGCGCTCGCCTACGCCGAGCAGCTCGACGAGAGCTGGGACCAGGCCCTCGCGCTCGCGCGGCACGCCGTGGCACTCGACCCGTCCGACCCGGGCCCGTACCACGCCCTCGGCTGGACCTGCCTCTCTCTGGCATACCGTACCGGCAGGCGCGAGGCGATGCTCGAGGGCGTCGCGGCGTTCGGCGAGGGGCTGCGCCTCGCGCCGCGAGAGACTACGACGATCGTGCCGCTGTCCACCGCGTACATCCTGAGCGGGCAGTACGACGTCGCGTCGGCGCTCCTCGAGCGCGCGGTGGAGCTCGAGCGCGAGTCGGCCGGCGCGACCCGAATGTTCGTGAGCCCGACGCTCCTCGGGATGGTGCGCATTCGCCAGGGCCGCTACACCGAGGCCCGCGACGTCCTCGCCCGGGCGGCAATCGACAACGAGTACGCCGCCGAGATCTACGCGTCGTGGGCGAACGCGCTGACGCTCTGCGCGCTGGGGGACCTCGATCGCTTCGCGGCGCGCCATCCCGAGGCGGTGGCGCGCTACGAGCGTGCCTACACGCTGCTGAACGTGAATCCACAGCTCATCGGCAGCGGCCAGGTCGCCGTCGGCGTCGACGCGCGTCTTGCCTGCGCCTACCACCGGCTGCACATGCGGCCGGAGGAGGAGCGTCACTTCCGCCGCGGACAGAAGGTGACGGCCGAGCGCGGGCCATACTGCTTCAACTGGTGCTGGGGCGTCGCCGACGCGTGGATGCACTACGATTGGTCAGTCTATCACGCCACGGTCGGCGACCGCGATGCCGTGCGCGACGACCTGCATCACGCCATCGCCCTCGGCTGGCGCGAGACGCGAATGCTCGAGCTCGAGCCGGCATTCGCATCGATGCGAGGCGACCGGGTGCTGGAACGGGTCATCCACGAAGCGCAACGCCGGTCGCCGCTTCCCCTCCCCGCGAGCGTCGTCGCCGCCACGCAAGAGGCGCGACGGCCGCACGCGGAGTCATGAAAGCCTGCAGAAGTCGCGCGATCGAATGTCACACGAAGCGTGAAGGGGGCGAGCAGGACTAGCTGCGCACCAGCTTCTTGTACGTCACCCGATGCGGCGTGTCGGCATCAGCACCTTTCCTCCTGCGGAGGTCAGCGTCGTATTCTTTGAAGTTCCCCTCGAACCACGTGACTTGCGGATAGTCATGGTGCGCGCAGTCGTATCCCCTGATCGAGACCAACCTTAGCCGCCACGTCGTGTAGTTCGAATCTGGCACGGATGCGTTTCGTGACACGAGCGTGTGTCACGAGAGTCGCCTCCGACTGCTACCGGTAGAGTGTGGGAAAGGAAGAATGCGTTTCGTGTGGTGAAGCACCTCGAGAATTGTCGAGTAGCTTGCTGTCCCAACGGCTTACGGTGCTCTAGGGCGCGGAGTTCGGCGAAGTAAGGGTTGTTGGTGCCCCAATAGTTGTTCGTGTCCTACACGACGCGCTGGGCACAGAATGCGGTCTCAGTGTTCGGCCGTTTGATGCGTGCCGGCCGCGTGCCTTGACTGAGAGGACGTAGCCACGTGGGGCGCTGCTCGCACCGTTGTCGGAGATGCATGATCGCGGCGTTGGCCCGCAGCGTCGCGCCCCGGACGCACCTGCTCGTAGACGCCTCGCCGCACAACGTCCCAGACTCCCGCCGTGCCATATCGCGCCGCCGCGGAGATGGAGAGGAGGATGAAGAACCAGTGTGGACGCGGTCGCCGCACGGTCGCCAGCGACGACGAGTGAACACCGTCTGATGTCGAGCCCATCCTCGACACGCCGCCGATACCATGCCGATCGCGTCGTGGTCATCGCCCGTTCTGTCCTCGGCTCGAGCGACGTGGAAGATGTGCCGACAGCGCCCGCTCCAGGCGTCGTGCACCGTCATGGATCGTGTCTTCGGAGAACGCCGAATAGCCGAACAGGAGCGCGCCGCGGCCCGGCGATGCATTGTTTCCGCAGTCTTCCGAAGGCTGTACGATGAGAGCGAGCTCGTCATCACGCCGTTGGCGAGGGCGACATCGGATAGGGCTTGGTCGGATCTTCCCTGGCTCGCTGCGGCGCGCGAAATGGCCCTCCTCGGTGAAGTCGGTCAACACCGCCTGGCCGACCCAAGCTGTGTGGCCGACTGCCGCACCTTTCGCCGCGGCGAAGACGTCGACGAGCATTGGCGGCAGGACGAGGTATCAGCCTGCTCGGGGTCATCGGTCTGTTGGCGTAGTCGGGCTGTCCGCGAGCAAGCGCTCGAAGCCTAGATGCCCGCGCAGCGGCGCCCACGATGGCTCGGAACGCAGAAGTGCACGGGAGATGAACATCCCTCCATGCAGCCGCAGCGCTTCCGCGAGCCGCGCCACCGCTTCGTCGTGCCGCCCGGTGATGACGTCGATGTAGGCAGCGTTCACGAGCGCGTTCGGTATCAATCGCGGAAGACCGATCCGCCGAGCATCTGCGAGATACCGGTCCATCTCGCGTCCGGCGTCGTCAGCGCGCCCCAGCCGCGCGTACGCCTCAGCGAGGATCGCGCGCCGGGAGTAGGTCTGGAACAGCGTGACGTCCGGCGCTCTTCGCAGCGCGGGCTCGAGCTGCGCGACCGCCGAGTCGGCGTACGCTCGCACGCGCTCCGGCCGGCCAGTCAGCGCGAAGTGGCGGAGCTTCATCAATAGGTAGAGCTCCGGCGGAAGCCCCGCGTCGCCGGCAGAGTAGCCGGCGCGCGAGAGCGTGTCCCTCGCCCGCCACACCGCGGGGCCGAGCGTCTGGTGCCAGAGTGCAGCCATCCCGCCGTCATTCGGCATTCGTACGAGCATCCCTCCGAGCGCGGGACCACCGCGCTCCGCCACGCGCCCGGCGGCCGCGGTGTCGGCGCGCCAGGTCAGATGCGTCATCATGTAGCTCCAGTACGAGATCGCGCCCTCCGGGTCGAGCGCGAGGTGGCGCTCGCGGTACCGCACGCTTTCCGCGTACCGATACGCCCGCTGGTTCAGGCTGGCGACCCGCTCGACCGGCCCCGGCGAACGCGGGTCGAGAGTCGTCGCG
>DATFOL010000517.1:0-14531 GCA_035265545.1 Gemmatimonadaceae bacterium
CATCGAGCAGAAGAACCCGACCAAGACCTCGCGCTCGACCGTCGGTACCGCCACCGAGATCTACGACTATCTCCGGCTCCTCTGGGCGCGCATCGGCCGCACGCTGTGTCCGAAGTGTGGCCGCGAGCTCAAACCGGATACGGTGCAGTCGGTCACGGACATCGTGCTCGCGCTGCCGGCCGGTACGCGGTTCTACGTCGCCGCTCCGCTGAAGCTCTCGGACGAGGTCACCAACGAGGTGGTGATCGAGAATCTCCGCGCCCAGGGGTTCGTCCGCGTCAGTCTGGACGGCGTCGTGCGGCATCTCGACGAATTGCTCGTCGCCAACGTCGACGTCACCTTCGCGCGGGAGCTGCTTGTCGTCGTGGATCGACTGGTCGTCGCGGAGGAGACACGAAGTCGTCTCGCCGACGCCGTCGCAACGGCCTTTCGCGAAGGCGATGGCGACGCCGTGATCCTCTTCACCGCCCCGATCCGATCGCCGTTCGACGGTGCGTCGGTCACGCGTCTCCGCTTCACCGAGCGGTTCGAGTGTCCGAACGATGGCACCACCGCGCCCGCGCCCACGCCGCAGTTGTTCTCGTTCAACTCGCCGCGCGGCGCCTGTCCGCAGTGCAACGGCTTCGGCGCCGTGCTCGAGTACGACGAGACGCTGATCGTCCCCTACCCCGAGCGATCGCTCCGCGACGGCGCGATCGATCCATGGACGAAGCCCCGCTACGAGAACAAGCGTCGCACGCTCGCCGAATACGCGAAGCGCGAGGGCATCTCGATGGATACGCCATTCCGCGAGCTCGGTACGGCGCACCGCCACAAGCTCCTGCACGCGAGCGTGCGCGGCTACAAGGGGATCTTCCCCTTTCTGCGCGACCTCGAGGAGAAGCGCTACAAGCAGTACATCCGCGTCTTCCTGCGGCAGTATCAAACGGCGCAGGAATGCCCGACCTGCCACGGCACCAAGCTCCAGCAGGAAGCGCTGCAGGTGAAGATCGCGGGGCGGAGCATCGCCGAAGTGAGCGACCTGCCGATCAGCGCCCTCACTACTTGGCTCGACGAGCTGCAGCTTGCCGACTTCGAGCGGCAGGTCGCAGCGCACATCCTCAAGGAGGCGCAGGACCGCGTCCGCTTCCTCTGCGACGTGGGCCTCAACTACCTGTCGCTCAATCGTGCGACCCGCACGCTCTCGGGCGGCGAAGCGCAGCGCATTGGCCTCGCCAACTCGCTGGGCTCTCATCTCGTCGACACGCTCTACGTGCTCGACGAGCCGTCGATCGGGCTGCACTCGCGCGATATGGACCGGCTGCTGAAGCTGCTCCTTCGCCTGCGCGACGGTGGCAACACGGTGCTCGTTGTCGAGCATGACCTCGACGCGATCAAGGCCGCCGACTACATGGTGGAGCTCGGCCCACAGAGCGGCGAGAAGGGAGGGCAGCTCGTCTTCGCTGGCCCGATGTCGCGCGTGTCCGAGAGTCCGCTCACCGGCAAGTACGTCACTGGCGCGCGCGAGATTCCCATCCCGGAGACGCGTCGGCGCGTCGGCCCCCAGTGGCTCGTGCTCACCGGCGCGCGCGAGCACAACCTCAAACGTGTCGACCTCCGGCTGCCGCTCGGCGCCGTCACCGCGGTCACGGGCGTGTCGGGCAGCGGCAAGAGCACGCTCGTGCACGACGTGTTGATGCGGGCGCTCGAGACGAAGCTCACCGGCGAGCATTCGGCGAAGCAGCACCTGGGTGAGCGCGTAGGGGCGTACGACACCCTCAGCGGTTACGAGGCGCTCGATGACGTGGTGCTCGTCGACCAGAGCCCGATCGGCAAGTCGCCCCGATCCAATCCGGTCACGTACGTGAAAGCCTTCGACGAGGTGCGCCGCATCTTCGCCTCGCTGCCCACGGCGCGGCAGCGTGGCTACACCGCTGGCACCTTCAGCTTCAACGTCGCTGGCGGTCGCTGCGAGACGTGCGAGGGCGCCGGTTATCTCGAGGTCGAGATGGTGTTCATGGCCGACGTGTTCGTCCCCTGCGACGATTGCGGCGGCAAGCGCTTCAAGCCCGACGTGCTCGACGTGAAATACTTCGGCAAGAGCATCACCGACGTCCTCGAGCTCACCGTCGACGAAGCGATCCGCTTCTTCCCGTACGAGGAGAAGCTGGGTCAGGCGCTCTGGCAGTTGCAGCAGGTCGGCCTCGGCTATCTCCGTCTCGGCCAGCCGGCGACGACTCTGTCCGGCGGTGAGGCGCAGCGCCTCAAGATCGCCCGCGAGCTCGCGCTCGGCTCGAAGAAGAGTGGTCGCAAGCTGTACATCATGGACGAGCCGACGACGGGCCTCCATCTCGAGGACATCCGCAAGCTCGCGCAGGTGTTCGATCGTTTGGTCGACGCCGGGCACACGCTGGTGCTCATCGAGCACAACCTCGACGTGATCAAGCTCGCCGACTGGGTGGTAGACCTCGGTCCGGAGGCGGGTGACGCGGGCGGCGAGATCATCGCCGCCGGCCGGCCCGAGGAAGTCGCGGCTGTCGTCGGCTCGCACACTGGTGAGTGGCTGCGCACGGTGCTGCCCGACTGGAACATGGCGTCGGGTCTTCGCCGCGCGTCGCACGCGGGCAAGCCCGCCATCGCTACGGCGCCGCACCGACGACGGGCCCGCGCATCGTGACGCGGCCACGAGCGTAACCGTCTGTCCTCGCTGGGCTTGCCCCGTTGACTTCATCCGGCCTGGGGCTAGATTTCGCGGTCTGTTATCATGGCCCATTCCCCAGTAGCTCAGTTGGTCAGAGCATCCGACTGTTAATCGGAGGGTCGTAGGTTCAAGTCCTACCTGGGGAGCTCGGAAGAGCGCCTCGCCCATCGGGCGAGGCGCTCTTTTCGCTTCTGGTCGCAAGTTCAGGGAGCTCGTGCGCCTGTCGTGTCGCCGACCATCGCGATAGCTTCGCGCTCACTCTCCTTCGAACGCGCGAACAAGGCCAGAACCGTTTCATGAGCGAGCTTCTCCTCTACGTCGGCACGTACACCGAGCGCACCCCTGCCGGGAGCAAGGGCATCTATTCGGCGCGCTTCGACACCAGCACCGGCCGGATCGACGCGATGCGGCTTGCCGCGGAGCTGGACAATCCGTCGTGGGTGACGGTCTCTCGCGACCGGCGCTTCCTGTATGCCGTGTCTGAGGTGGGCGTGCGCGATGCGCGTGGCGTCCCGGTCGGTCGCGTCGCTGCGTACGCGATCGGCGCGGACGGTAAGCTGACGGCGCTGAATCGCGTCTCGTCAGGCGGGGCAGATCCGTGCCATCTCGCGGTCACGCGCGATGGACGCGGCGTGGCCGTGGCGAATTATACCGGCGGGAGCACGGTCTCCTTCGCCGTCGGCAGCGATGGGCGGCTCGGCGCCGCGTCGGCCGACCAGCACACCGGGAAGGGGCCGAACGCGCAGCGACAGGAGGCCGCTCATGCGCATTCGGTGGATTTCGCATCGGATGATCGCCTGCTGCTCTCGTGCGACCTCGGCAACGATCGCGTGTACGTGTATCGGCATGACGCCCGCACGGGCGCCATCGCGCCGCATCGGCCTGCCTTCGTCGGGCTCGAGCCGGGTTCGGGGCCGAGGCATCTCGCGCTGCATCCTTCGGGACCCTACGCGTACGTGCTCACCGAGCTGTCCAGCACGGTCGCCGTGTTCGCCTGGAACGCCGAGGCGGGAACGCTCGTGCAGCGGCAGACCGTTCCGACCGTGCCGCTCGGAACGCCGCCGTCGAACAGCACCGCGGAGATCGTCGTGCATCCGTCGGGACGGTTCGTCTACGCGTCGAACCGTGGCCACGACAGCATCGCGGTCTTCTCCGTCGATGCACGCGATGGTCGGCTCACGCACCTCGCCAACACGCCCACGGGGGGAAGCACTCCGCGCAACTTCGCCGTCGATCCGAGCGGACGATGGCTCCTCGCGGCGAATCAGCGGTCGGACAACATCGTCACCTTCGCCATCGACCCGCAGACTGGAGCGCTCGCGCCGAATGGAGCGAGCGCGAAGGTGTCGCGGCCCGTGTGTATCGCGTTCGCACCTGCCGCCACGCCCGCGAGACCCACGGGCTGAGAGCACGAGCCCAGATCAGGGCAGCCGCCACTCTGTGCGCAGCCGCTTCGCCGCGCTCGCGGGGAGTTGCACCAGCATCGGGCGGCGTTGCGGGTCGATCCACCCCATCAGCTCCTTCAGTGCGGTCTCGCTCATCGCGGTGCAGCCCGCCGTGACGCTGCGCGGTCCGGCCCAGATGTGCAGGAAGATGCACGAGCCGCGCGAGGGACCCGGCGGGGCGTTGTACGCCACGTGTACCCCGTACGCGTACTGCTCGATCTCGCGCATCTTCTCGGAGCTCGTCCAGTCCACCCGCGGCACGCGGTCCCGATCGACGATCGTGTTGTAGTGCACGGAACGCGGGTCGTCGACGCATTCCGTGGTCGTCCGCAGACGCACATAAGGCAGTCGGACCCACGGCACGATCTGGCGGATGTCGAACCCGAACGCCGTGTCGAGGGCGAACGCGCCGGCGGGCGAGCGGCCGTCGCCTTCGCGCTTCACCGGTTCACCGGCGGATGGACTGACCTGCGAATCGTCCCAGGCCACGCCCGTTCGCCCGACGACGATCGAGACGGCACTGCCCTCCTCGCGCCACGGCGCGCGGTCCGACGTACGCGCGAAGCGCCGCAGAGTCCCCGTCGTCGAGTCCCACGCCGGCGTGACGACGAGCACCATCTGACGAGACCCGTCGAGGGGCGTCGTCGAACGGGCTTCCGCACGCACCGTCTGCGCGGTCGCCGCCGCAGGACGCGCGCAGCCCGCTCCTGCGAGGGCCGCCGCCGCGAGTATCGCGGAGAGCAATGGGAATCGTGTCATGCCCGGGCTACCTTGCATGCGGTAGGAGCGAAGGTGCTGATACTTCGTTGTACTCGGAACACTAGCGGCAGTTCACTCGACCAGCGAACACGCGACCCCATGCCCCCTTCCCCTCTCGTCGGCGTCATCATGGGCAGCCGCAGCGACCTGCGCATCATGTCGCACGCGGCCGATCTGCTCGCCGAGCTCGAGGTCCCGCACGAAGTGCGTGTGGTCTCCGCGCATCGGACGCCCGACTGGATGTTCGAGTACGCGGAGAGCGCCGAAGCTCGTGGCCTCGAGGTGATCGTCGCCGCAGCCGGCGGCGCCGCGCACCTTCCCGGCATGGTCTCCGCGAAGACGATCCTTCCCGTGCTTGGCGTTCCCATCCCCGCGACGGCGCTCAACGGAATCGACGCGCTGCTCTCCATCGTCCAGATGCCGAAAGGAGTTCCCGTAGGGACGCTCGCCATCGGAGAGCCCGGCGCCGCGAACGCTGCGCTGCTCGCTGCGTCGATCGTCGGCCAGCGACACCCGGAGGTGCGCGAGCGGTTGCGAGCCTGGCGCGCCGCCCGCACGCGTGACGTGCTCGCCGATATGGACCTCAGCCCCTCGACGTGATGGCGGCGATCCTCCCACCCGCCACGATCGGCATCCTCGGCGGAGGCCAGCTCGGGCGGATGACCGCGCTCGCTGCACGCTCGCTCGGCTATCGTGTGCAGGTGCTCGACCCCGATGCCGATTGCTCGGCCCGACCTGTCGTCGATCGGGTCGTCGTCGCCAAGTTCGACGACGCCGATGGCGCCCGCGAGCTCGCCCGCGCGTCGGATGTCGTGACGATCGAGATCGAGCAGATCGCGCCGGCGGCGCTCGCGGCCGCGCTCGAGGTTGCCCCCGTGCGTCCCGGCGCGGACCTGCTGCGGGTCGTCCAGCACCGCGGTCGCCAGAAGCGTTGGCTCGCCGACAATGGATTTCCCGTTGGTGCCCACGCCCACGTCGACACGGCGCAGGCGCTCGAGGCGGCGGCGCGTGAGATCGGGCCCGCACTCTTCGTGAAAGCCTGCGAGGGGGGCTACGATGGCCGCAGTCAACTTCGCTTCGACGGTGCCGATGCGAACGCGGCGTGGCGCACCCTCGGCGGCCGCCCCGCCGTGGCGGAGCAGGCGCTCGAGCTGGAGCTGGAGCTCTCGGTCATGGTCGCGCGTCGCGCTTCGGGTGAGATCGTCGTGTATCCCCCAGCGGTGAATCATCACGAGCGCCAGGTCCTCGCGTGGAGCGTGCTCCCGGGGGAGCTTGCGCCCGAGGTGGCGCGCGATGCACGCGACCTCGCGTGCGGCATCGCCGAGCGGTTCGCGCTCGAAGGAATTCTCGCTGTCGAGATGTTTCTCGTGCGCGATGGGCGACTGCTCGTCAACGAGCTCGCGCCGCGGCCGCACAACTCGTATCACGCGTCGGAGCTGGCTTGCCCAACGAGTCAGTTCGAGCAGCTCGTGCGTGCCGTGTGCGATCTGCCCCTCGGTGCTCCGGAGCCGACGCGGCCCGCGGCGATCGTGAATCTGTTCGGTGATCTCTGGCTCGACGAACGCGTTCCCGACTTCTCCGCCGCGCTCGAGGTACCGGGTACGCGACTCTTCCTTTACGGGAAGCACGGCGCGCGCGCCGGCCGCAAGATGGGACACCTGGCGGCAATCGGGGACAGCCCCAGCGACGCACTGAAGCGCGTGCGGAGTGCCGCCGAGCGGCTCTAGCCGAGCGGCGCTAGCGGACCTCCAGCATCGCGGGCACCCGCCTTGCCTCGTCCCGAAGCCATGCAATCCGTCCTCCACGCTCCGACACCCATCCCATCGTTGCTGCTGGGCGCCGCTGGCGGCGCCCTCGTCGGCGGACGGCCACGCCGGCCAGTGGTCGGCACGCTCGTCACACTGGCCGGGCTGGCACTCGTCGGCGTCGCGGCGGGGGGAGCGGTCGGAGAGGCGCTTCGGCGAGCCGGCGGCCGCCGCCGTGACGCGCACCTGCGACTGTCGCTGGTGGTGCCGCATCCGGTGCCGCTCGTGTTCCGCTTCTGCAGCAACTTCGAGAACTTCCCGACCTTCATCCGCGCACTGCGCGAGGTGCAGGACTTTGGCGACGGGCGTTCGCACTGGAGCGCGCGCTCGAGGGGTCATCAGGCGCTCGAGTGGGATGCGGTCACGACCAAATTCGTCACCAACCGCGTCATTGCGTGGCAGAGCACGCCGGAATCCCTGGTGCGCATGTCGTGCACGCTCCGTTTCGTGCCCGAACGAGGCGGCGCCACCTGCGTGAAGGTCGCGATCGACTACGCGCTTCCCACGGAGCGGATCAAGGATGCCGTTTCTGCGCTCGCCAAGCGCCGGCGCACGCGCGAGCTGGAAGAGGACATCCGTCGCATCGGCGAACGGCTCGATCGCTTCGCGGCGACCGTCGAGCTACCCAGCTGATCGCGTCAAACGCTCGGGGCGTCCGCGACGCGGCTGGCTGGAGGCACGCGATCGCCCACGCGCCGACCATGTGCGCGACCATCCTCGTTCGTACCCGCGGCGGCGATCTCCCGCGGCACCTCGATGATCCGGAACGCGGGCTGATCGGGATAGCGCGCACGCAGCAGCGGCAACGACACGTTGTACACGGGAATGCCCGTCGTCGTGCGCCCTTCGGGCGACCCCTTGTGCGCATGCCCGTGCACGACGGCGCTCACCTGGTACCGGGTCAGTGGCTCCTCGAGTCGGCTCGAGCCCAGCCAGGGGAAGATCTCCACGGGCTCCCCTTCCACGGTGCCCTGGATGGGCGAGTAGTGCAGGATCGCGATCCGGTGCGGCGTCTTTAGCCGGGCGAGCGCCGACTCGAGCTTCAATGCCTCGTTCACCGATTCCTGCACGAACTGCTTGATTGCGCGCTCGCCCCATGGCCCGAGCGTGCCGCGCCCGAATCCGCCGGCGAATCCCTTCACGCCGGCGAATCCAACGCCGAGCACTTCCACCGAGTCGCCGTCGAGCACGTGCACGCCCGCTTCGGTCAGGATCCGCGTGATCTCGTCCGATTGGTCCGACTCGAAGTCGTGATTGCCCAACACCGCGATGATCGGGATCTTCACCGCGGCGGAGAGGTCGCGCGCGAGCACGCGAACCTCCTCGGCGAGTCCGTAGTCGGTCAGATCGCCGGGGAGCACGAGGATGTCCGCGTGCTCGGCGATCTGGTTGAAAAGGGGCTGGAGCGTCCCCTGGGACTGTTTGCCGTAGTGCACGTCGCTCACGGCGGCGATTCGGATGATGTCGCGCGTCGGCATATGGTTCGGGTCGTTGGGTCGTCGACCTCTACTGAGAGATTCGGGCCACCGGCGTGCATTGCGGCTCGACCGTTAGCCCCGGTCTTGCACAGGCGGCGGCTACTTCTTCGACCCACGAATCCGAATGGCCGGCCAGTCCACGCTCGACGAGTCCGCACCGGACACCAACGCCTTCTACCGCCGAACGCTGCATGTGCTCAACGACGCGGCGGTGCCGTTTCTGGTCGGGGGCTCGCACGCGTTCCTCGAGTACACGGGGATCGTGCGCAATACCAAGGATTTCGATCTCTTCCTCCGGCGCAGCGACCTCGATCGCGCCATGGACGCGCTTCAGGCGGCCGGCTACCGGACCGAGCTCACCTTCCCACACTGGCTCGGCAAGGCCTGGCAACACGAGGATCACGTCGATCTGGTGTTCAGCTCAGGCAACGGCATCTGCACCGTCGACGACGGGTGGTTCGATCACGCCGTCGAGACCCAGGTGATCGGAATGCCGGTGAAGATCGTGCCGTGCGAGGAGCTGCTCTGGCAGAAGGCGTTCGTCATGGAGCGCGAGCGCTTCGATGGCGCCGATATCATGCACATGCTGCGAACGCGCGGCGCCACCCTCGACTGGGACCGGCTGCTCGCGCGGTTCGACGTGAACTGGCCGCTGCTCTACACGTATCTGATCTTCTTCCACTTCGTGTATCCGAGCGACATCCAGTCACTACCCGCGACGGTGCTCGACGAGCTCGCGCGTCGCATGGCCGAGCTTCGCGCATCGGGGCAGACGGAGCGCGTGTGCCGGGGTACGCTCGTCAGCCGCGCGCAGTACCTGCTCGACATCGGCCAGTACGGCTACGCGGACGCCCGTCTCACGCCACGCGGGGGGATGTCGCCGGAGGACGCGATCTACTGGACCTGGGCGATCGATCACGTCCCGTGACTGGAGCTCGCCGCTAGGACACCGGTGCGCCTTTGCCCCGATACTGCTTCAGCTTCCGGTACAACGTTCGCCGGTCGATGCCGAGGCGCACCGCGGCGCGGCTCTGATGACCCGACTCGAGCGCGAGCACGTGCAGGATGTACGCTCGCTCGAGCTGCTCGAGCGTGACCTCGGATGTACCAAGATCGACATCCCGTAACGCACTGGCTCCGGAGCCTTGCTCCAGTCGCGCCGCCAGCGCACTGCGCTCGACCCAGTGCTCCAGCTCGCGGACGTTGCCCGTCCACTCTCCGCCGAGCAGGGGCAGCATCGCGTCCGGGGCCAGCGGCGACAACTCGAGACCCTGCTCCCCGGCGAGCCGCTGACGGAAGTGCTGCACGAGCTGAGGGATGTCGCTGCGTCGCTCTCGAAGCGGCGGGACCTCGATCAGCAGCGCATTGAATCGCGCCAGCAGATCCTCCACCGCGAAACAATCCGACTCGCCGGAGGTGACGCGCGCCGTGAGCACCAGTCGGAAATCGGTGGGATATGAGTCGCTCGCTCCCGCGCGGCGTGCCGATCGCGAGGCGCTCGCGCGGGCAAGGCTGACGCGCAACGCGCTGGGCAGCGCTGGCGCGTCGTCGAGCACGATCGTTCCACCACGTGCCTCCTCGAGCAACCCGGCGCGCGCGCCTCTGCCGCCTTCCGATGCCGCGCACCCGAACAGCTCTCGCTCGAGTGCGGCCGCGTCCACCCCCGCGCAACGCATCGTCAGGAGCGGTCGCGTCGCGCGAGCCGACAGATCGTGCACCAGACGCGCGACGACGCTCTTGCCCGTTCCTACTTCACCGACAACGAGCACCGGCGCGCGCGATGCGGCGGCTCGTCCGACGACTTCCCGCAGGCATGTGGTTGCAGCGGAGCGTCCGATGAGTGACCGCTGCGCCGCATCTCCGATCCGCGCGCGCAGCATCGCCAGCTCGCGCGTCAGCTGTCCCTCGCGTGCCGCGCGCTCGATGGCGACGAGCAACGCGCTCTCACCGGCCGCGCGGTCGATCACCTCCGTGGCGCCGGCCCGTAGTGCCGTGCGTGCAAGGATGAGCGATGGCTCGTCGGCGACGACGATGAAGGTCGCTGGAGCGCTACCACACTGCGTCGCTACGAGCCGGTCGAGCGACTGGACGAGCGCCGACGGCAAGACCACGATGTCCGCGCCGCCAGCTCCCAGTCGGCGCGCTGTTTCGTCGATGCTATCCGTTCGGAGCACCGCATGTCCCGCGGACTCGATGACGTTCTGCAGCACGGAGACGCTCGACTCGCCGTCGTCGACGAGGAGCACGCGTGCGATTGTGATCATGGGATACGCGACGGTGAGGTGTCGCGTAGAAGTATCGGCCGGTGAAGCCCGCTACTGTAGCGCCCGCGAAGCTGGCGACATTCGCCGAATTTCGCTGCTGCCCTACCGAGGTGCCGCCCGCCCGCGCCTCACGAGGCCACCTGCTCTGGCGCGAGACCGAAGCGGCGATTCCGACTGCGGAAATCCGCCAGCGCCTCACCGAGGTCGTCGGCCGTGTATTCGGGCCACATCTTGCCGACGAAGAGCAGCTCGGCGTATGCACACTCCCAGAGCAGGAAATCGCTCAGCCGCTGCTCGCCCCCCGTACGGATCAGCAGATCCACCTCGCCGACCGGCAGCCGGTCGTGGTCCACCCGCGCGATGAGCTCCGAGAATTGCTCGCGCGACACGTGCTCACCGCGCAGTGCCGCCGCGGCGCGCAGGACCGCGTCGCGCGCCGAGTAGTCGACGGCCACGCGCAGATGCATGCGCGCGCCTGATGCGGTGAGCGACTCCACCTGGTCGATCGTGTGTCGCAGCGACGACGGCAGCCGGTCCCGCCGGCCGAGGATGGTCAGGCGCACCCCGTTCTCCAGGCACCGCTTCGCCTCGCCGAGCAGGGCTCGCCGGAACAGGCGCATGAGCGCCGTCACCTCGGGCGTCGGGCGCTTCCAGTTGTCCGACGAAAACGCGTACAGCGTCAGTGTGCCCACGCCTTCGCGCACGGCGGCTTCCACGATCTCGCGCGCCGTGCGCAGCCCTGCCTCGTGGCCGGCGGAGCGCGAGAGCCCGTGCGCCGTCGCCCACCGCCCGTTGCCGTCCATGATCACGGCGACGTGCGGTCCCGCGAAGGAAGTGATGACGCTCTGCGCGCCGGAATGTCGTGATTTCTGCATTTCCTGCTCAGCGTTCCCGGATGGCGCGAATGAGCGCCTCCATGTGATCGACGTACCGCTTCAGGGCGCGACGGCCGTCCGCGGTGAGCTTGTACTCCGTCCGTGGCACTCGGCCCTCGAACGACTTCGTGCAGGTGATGTACTTCGCGTCCTCGAGCTTGCGCGCGTGGACGCTCAGATTCCCGTCGGTGGTGCCCAACAGGAGCTTGAGGTCATTGAACGTCATGGAGTCATTGGCCGCGAGCGCGCTGACGATCCCGAGCCGCATGCGCTCGTGGATCAGGCGATCGAGTCCGAGTGCGCCCTCGTCGGACGCGTTCTCCGCGTCGGGCGCCACGCCGTCCACGGGACGGAGGCCCGCGGCGCGCCCTGAGACATCGCCGGACGCTCCGCCTTCAGCCGCGCGGCGTCGAGCTGCGCTGTCCTTAGCCACCGTGCCTCCGCGCGATCAGGACGCCGAAAAAGAGATGAAGTCCGCCGAAGCCGGCGGCCATGAACGCCGTGCCCCACGCGGGAGGCCCGATCAGCGCGGCGGCCCCGACCAGCATGAACGCCAACCCCATCACGGGGACGATGCGCACCGAGAACGTGCCTGCCGCTACGACGCCCATGCCGTAGAGCAGCATCCAGACGCCGGGGAGAAGTGGGACGAGCCCGCGCTCGAACAGCACGAGCGTGAGCAGTGCGCCGCCGGCCATCGGCGGCGCGAAGCTGAACAGGATCTTCCTGGCCGGCTCCGACCAGAGCGGGAGCTTGGCGGCGCGCGCCTTGAGGGCCATGGTGTAGACCGAGATCGCCACGGAGAGGACGGCCTCGCACAACCAGATGAAGATCCAGCGCGTGGTGCTGTGGGTGACGCCCGCCAATGTGGCCGCGCCGATCGCCGTCACGCCGATGACGACGGTTCCCCACCCCGAGACGGCGGTGAAGGTGCCCGCTGCCTCCATCGTCTCGCGGATGAACCTGAGGTTGTCCATCGCCCGGGCCTGCATCTCCGGCGGCTCGGTAGGGCGGAGCGGGATCACGCGTGTCATGGGGCGGAGAATGCGCCGGCGAGGGTGTTCTGTCAAGTGCTTTACGGCATAAAGTTGATGGCGCGCTCGGACACGGGCCGCCTCGTCAGGACGGCGGCCCGCGCCGCGCCGTCATGTCGTCAGGGCCGCTCCCTCCCCGCCGATCGCGCTCGGTCCCGGAGGCGGGTCGCTCGCCGGGAAGCTCTGTTCGCTGAGCTCGTCCACTCGGCGCTCGTCCATCCGGTTGCCGAACTCCTTCACGATGGCCGCCGAGAAAGCCGGGATGTCGGCCGGCTTCCGGCTCGTGATCAGCCTGTCGTCGATCGACACCGGTTGGTCGACCCAGTTTCCGCCGGCGTTCTGAATGTCGCGCTTGAGACTCGGCCACGAGGTGAGCGTGCGACCCGACACCGCATCCGCCTCCACCAGCAGCCAGGGACCATGGCAGATCGCCGCGACCGGCTTCTCCGAGAGCATGAACTCCCGGACGAATTGCACCGCGTCCTGGTCCATGCGAAGCGTGTCCGGATTGGCCACCCCGCCGGGGAGGAGCAGCGCGTCGTACTCGCTCGCCCGCACCTGCGACAGCACGCGGTCCACCGGAAGACGATCCGCCTTCTCGTCGTGGTTCATCCCCTGGATCTCGCCTTCCTTCAGCGAGATCAGGTGCGTCACCGCACCTGCGGCATCGAGCGCCTTGCGGGGCTCCACCAACTCCACCTGCTCAACACCATCGGTCGCCAGGATGGCGACGCTGCGACCCTTCAGCCCGAATTCCATGGCGTTCTCCCGTGATGTTCCGACGGCATCTGGTCACGATCCGTGCCCGCCGGGCGCGTCTGCCACCACTCGCCGGAAGGGGTCGCGGGACCTTACCTTGGCCTGGTGTCGCTCCTCCCACTTCACGGCCACGAGACGCTTCGCCAGCGACTCGACGATGCCATCCGGCGCGGCGCGCTTCCCGCCTCGCTCCTGCTTCAGGGTCCGCTCGGCATCGGCAAGCAGCGACTCGCGCTCTGGCTCGGCCAGCGCCTGCTGTGCAACGGGCCCGAGCCACGGCCGTGCGGCAGCTGCCAGCACTGTCGCTACGCGCTCGCCGGCACCCACCCGGACATCCACTGGTATTTCCCCCGGCCCCGTCTGAAGGAGTCCGATCTCTCCTCGGACGACATCGCTGACGACTTTCGCGAGGCGATCACCGACCGCGTGAAGACGGGCGTGTACGCCCCTCCCCCTCCTGAGGAGGCGATCTTCGTCGCTACGATCCGCGCGATGGTCCATTCCGCCGCACTCGCGCCGGCGCTCGCCGCGCGCTCGGTCTACATCCTCGGCGACGCCGACCGCATGGTCATCCGGGAGGGCGCCGAGGAAGCGGCGGGCGCGTTTCTCAAGCTGCTCGAGGAACCTCCTGCCCGTGCGACGATCATCCTCACCTCGAGCGAGCCAGGCGCCCTGATTCCCACGATTCGCTCGCGGGTGGTGGCGTTGCGCGTAGCCCCGCTCGGCCCCGAGGCGGTGGACGCGGTGCTCGCCGAGCCGGCGATGCGCGAGGCGCTCGATGCGGCGGGTGCCCCGGCACGACGGGAGGAGCAGCGACGCCTTGCCGCGGGGGCCCCGGGTGCGCTCCTCGCACGCGGGGAGTGGTCGGAGGCGCTGTCCCGAGCCCGGCGGATGCTGGACGCCGCGGCCACCGCCGACAGGCGGGAGCAGCTGCGCACGGCACTGCTCCAAGGCTCGGCGAAGTCGCGTGGTGCGTTCAGCACCTCGCTCGAAGCGCTCACCACCCTGCTGCACGAACGGGCTCGCGCCTCCGTCGACCGGGGCGACCTTCGAGGGGCCCGTGAAGCGGCCCGAGCGCTGGACGTCGTCGAGGAGGCCAAGGAGCGGGCGACCGGCAACGTGAACCCGCAGCTCATCACCAGCGAGCTGCTGCGGCAGCTGGAGGCACTCCTACGGTGAACGTCCCCGAAGATCGCCCGGCACTCTCTCATCTCGCTCCCGACGGCTCCGCACGGATGGTCGACGTGAGCGACAAGCCGGACACCAGCCGGATGGCCCGCGCCACGGGGACAATCCGGATGTCGACGGCCGCCTTCGAGGCGATCGTGGGAAGTACGGTGAAGAAGGGTGACGTGCTCGGGATCGCTCGGGTGGCGGGGATCATGGCCGCGAAACGGACTTCCGAGCTGATCCCCCTCTGCCACCCCATCCC
>DATFOL010000518.1:0-10068 GCA_035265545.1 Gemmatimonadaceae bacterium
GTCGGCATCGGCGCGTCGCGCTGGTCGCTGCTCGCGCCGACCCGCGTGCGGAACACACCGGCCGGACTCACCGTCGATTCCCTGCTGCTGGGCAACGGCAGCGCACGCATCGGCGGCTCGGCGAACATCCCGATGAATGCACCGGTGCGCGGCCACCTGAGCGCAGAGAGAATGCCGCTCGCCGACATCGGCGTGCTCGCGCAACTCTCCACGCCGATCGCCGGCCGGCTCGGCTTCGACCTCGACATCGCCGGCACCCGCGCCGCGCCGACGATGACGATGATCGGGCGCGCCGACTCGCTGAAGGTCGGTGGACTGTCGGCGGAGGCGATGCGGCTCTCGGGGCGCTACGCGAGCGAGCGCGTCGCGATGGATGCGACGCTCGTGCGCGGCGGGCGCTCGATCCTCGACGCGAGCGTCGACTACCCGATCGCCGTCACGCTCTTCTCCGCCAGGTCCGCGGGCGATTCACTGCACGGCCGCATCCACGCCGACAGCGTGGACCTCGCGCTCGTGGAGGCGCTTTCGCCGAAGCTGAAGAACTCGACGGGGCGGTTGTCGCTTGACCTCGCCGTGAGCGGAGAGCCGAAGCGCCCGCACGTGGGCGGGGTGGCGACGGTCCGCAACGGGACGATCGACATTCCCGACGTCGGACTCCGGTTCGCGAACATCGACATGCGGCTGAGCGTCGACCCGCGCAGCGACTCGCTCACCGTCGAGGAGCTGAGATGGACGAGCCCCGCGAGCGCCGGCACTGGGTCGGTGCGAGGCTCGGTGGTCTTCCGCGAGCTCAAGAACCCGCGCGTCGATCTCCGCCTCGACGCGCGCGGCCTCCGCGCCGTGGACAAGGGCGGTCTGGCGCGGCTCGACGTCTCCACCGGACAGTCCGGGCTGACGATCAGCGGCACGGAGGCCGACGCGCGGCTCAGCGGCGCGGTGAACATCGACCGGGGCACGATCTACATCCCGGAGCTGGTCGACAAGCAGATCGAGGAATTCAACCAGGAGGAGTTCGCCGAGTTCTTCGACACCACCGACGTGCGCAACCGCTCGTTGATGCCGCAGCCGCCGGCGCGGTTCGTCGAGAACCTGCGCCTCGAGGGCGTCTCGGTGAACGTGGGCGACGAGGTCTGGCTGCGCTCGCAGGAAGCGAACATCAAGCTCGGCGGATCGCTCAACGTCACGCGAGCGCGGGACACGCGCGCGACGCGCCGCTCGTCGCTCGGCCGCGGGACCAGCGACGAGCCGGTGTATCAGCTGGCACTCGCCGGCGCCCTCAGCGCCGATCGTGGCACCTACACGCTCGACCTCGGCGTGGTGCAGCGCGAGTTCCAGGTGCAGTCGGGGCGCATCACCTTCTTCGGCACTCCCGACTTCAACCCGAGCATCGACGTCAGCGCGCTCTATCGGGTGAAGCAATCGCAGCGCGCCGACATCGGGGTGCGCGCGCGGATCGTCGGCCCGTTCTACCCGCAGCCGTCGCTCGAGCTGTCGAGCGACGATCCGCTCATCTCGCAGACGGACCTCGTATCGTACCTCGTGACCGGCCGGCCGAGCGCCGAGCTGAACGCGTCGAACGCCGCAGCGACGCAGCGCGCAGCCGAGGTGCTGCTCCCGACCGTCGGCGCGCGGCTGAGCCGCGCGTTGAGCGAGCAGTTCGGCGGCTGGGTCGACATGTTCCAGATCCAGACCGGTACATTGGACGACCGCGCGACCAGCGCGACGGGCACGGTCAGCGCACGATCGCAATTCCAAAGCGTGCTCTCGGGCACGCGGCTGGGCGGCGAGAAGCAGATCAGCGACCGGCTCTTCCTCAGCTTCAGCACGGGCCTCTGCCAGCTCGGCTCGAGCAACGACAAGGAGCAGCAGGGGGTCACCGGCTTCGTGAACTCCATCGAAGGGAAGCTGGAGTACCGCTTCCCCGTCCTCCTGCCCGACCAGCTGTCGCTGCGCGCGGGGCGTGAGCCGGCGGCGAGCGCGCTGCGCTGCGGCTCGACCGGCAGCGTGCGCGGATTCGTCGCGACGCCGCAGCAGTGGGGCATCTCGCTCTTCCGGTCCTGGTCGTTCTGACGACGCGCGTCCTGCTCATCGCGAATCCGGCGTCGCGCCGCGGTGCGCGGCTCATCGGTCGCGCGGCCGAGTCGGTGAGGAAGACGGGCGCGTCGTGCGAAGTCGCACACACCGAGCGCTCGGGCCACGCGGCGGAGATCGCGGCGGCGCGCGGCGCCGAGTTCGACGTCGTGCTGACGCTCGGTGGCGACGGCACCGCGATGGAGGCGGCCGGAGCGCTCGCGTGGAGCGACACGCCGCTCGGCGTCCTGCCCGGCGGGACGGGCAACCTGCTGGCGCGAGCGCTCGGCGTTCCGATGCGGGTGGAGAAGGCCGTGCCGGCGCTGCTCGCGGGAACGCGCAAGCGCATCGATCTCGGCGTGATCAAGGGACACCGCTTCGCGGTCGCCGCGGGAGTCGGGATCGACGCCGCGATGGTGGAGGAGACGCCGAGCTGGCTCAAACGCCGGCTCGGCGTACTGGCCTACACGCTGATAGCCACGCGCGCCGCGCTGCGCGCAGTGCTCCGCCGGCAGTTCTTCCTGGCGAGGATCGAGATCGACGGTGAGATCATCGAGCGGCGCGCAGCGGCCGTGCTGTTCGCGAACTTCGGGGCGATCCTCGAGGACCGCATCGCGTTCGGACCGGAGATCCAGGTCGACGACGGCGTGCTCGACTGCTGCATCTTCTCGCCGACGAACCTGCGCGACGCGATGCGCATCATGTGGCGGGTGACGCGGCGCGACTTTCGACCCGACCCGTCGATACTATACAGAAAGGGAACGCGCTTCCGCATCGAGACCGATCCGGTGCTTCCCCTCCAGGCCGACGGCGAGCTGCTGGGGACCACTCCCGCCGAGATCGGGGTCGAGCCCCTCGCCGTGCAGCTCCTCATTCCACAGCGCTGATGGCCAAGATTCTCATCGTCGACGACGAGCCGGATCTGAGCTCTGCCTTCGGCCGCTACTTCGAGCGGACAGGGCATGACGTGCTGCGCGCGGGAACGGGCGAGGAGGCAATCGCGGTGGTGGAAGCGGAGCATCCCGCACTGATGCTGCTCGACCTCAAGCTGCCCGACATGACCGGGTTCGAGGTGCTGGAGCGTACGCGCGAGCAGCGGCCGCTCGTCGTCATGGTCAGCGGACACGGAGACATCCCGCTCGCCGTGCAGGCGATGCAGGCCGGAGCAGAGGGTTTCCTCACCAAGCCGGTGGAGCTGGCCCACCTCGGCGCGGTCGTCGATCGCGCGCTGGAGAAGGCGCAGCTCCGCGACCTGAGCCGCGCGGCCGGCGCGCGACTGGGGCGCACCTCCACCGAGACGCTGCTCGGCTCCTCCCCGCCGATGCGCGAGCTGACGCAGCAGATCGAGCTGCTGGCGCGCAGCGAGCGCACCGTGGCGCTGCTGGTCGGCGAGCCTGGCGTGGGAAAGGGACGCGTCGCGCGGGCGATCCACGCATTGAGCCCGCGCAGCGGGCGCGCGTTTCACGAGATCGACTGCTCGATGCGTCCGGCAGAGGAGCTCGATCTCGAGCTCTTCGGCGTGGAGCGCAGCGTCGGTGGTCCAGTGCCGGGGATGTTCGAGGCGGCGGATGGCGGCACCCTCTTCCTCGACGAGATCGCCGAACTGCCCGCGTCGCTGCAGCCGACACTGCTCCGGGCGCTTGAGTCGCGCCGCGTGCGGCGGACGGGCGGGACGCGCGAGGTGCTCGTCGATGTCCGGCTCATCGCCGCGACGGCACGCGATCTCGCCACCGAAGTGACGGAGGACCGGTTCCGCGAGGACCTGTACTACCGCCTGGGCGTGATGCCGCTGTACCTCCCGCCGCTTCGGGCTCGCTCTCCGGACGACCTGGCCGAGACGGTCAGTGCGCTCGTCGCCGAGCTCCGGCGGAGCATGTGCGAGGCGCCGGCCGAGGTCAGCGCCGACGCGCTGGAGCTGCTCGGCGCCTACCCCTGGCCGGGGAACATGCGTGAGCTGCGCAACGTGCTCGAGCGCGCGCTGCTGCTCGCCCGCGGCGCGCCCGCCGTGCTCCCGGGGCATCTCCCCGCAGAGGTGCGCGGTGCCAGTGACGACCTGCTCGTGCCGCACGTCTCACGCACGCTGGCCGAAGTGGAGCGGGCCCACATCGACCGAACGCTTCGCGCGCACGGCGCGAACCGCACGCGGGCGGCGCGCGAGCTGGGCATCTCGCGCGCGACGCTCATCAAGAAGATCCGGGAGTACGAGCTCGGCGAGCGGCCGAGCGCGGCGCGCCGGCGGGAGAATGGGGCATGAGCAATCTGAAAGAACGCGACGCCATGGTGTGCCGCGCCTGCGGCAACGAAGAGCGTGCGTCGGAAGGCTATCCCTGTACGCGCTGCGGCACCTTCGTGTGCGTCGTGTGCAACATGCGCGGCGTAGTGGAGTGCCGCGCGTGTGCGGAGAAGTCCATGCCGACGCCGAAGTGGCTCGAGGACTGATCGAGCGCTCGAGCGCATGACGAGCCTCGCCGCCTGTGGGCTCGTCGTCGGGCATGCCACCGACGCCGAGGGTGCGACGGGGTGCACGGTGATCCGCGGTGATCGCGCGCCGTTCCGGTGCGGCGTCGCGGTCGTCGGCCGCGCGACGGGCACTCGCGAGCTCGCGCTGCTCGAGCCGTCCCATCTCGTCGATCGAGTGGATGCGATCCTCCTCACGGGCGGATCCGCATACGGACTCGACGCCGCCGCCGGCGTGATGCGATGGATGGAGGAGCGGGGACGCGGATTCCACGTCGGCGCGGGCGTGGTACCGATCGTTCCCGCCGCCGTGCTGTTCGATCTGGCCCCGCTCGGCCGGTTCGATGCGCGGCCGACGCCGCAGATGGCGTACGAGGCGTGTGAGCGAGCGACGCCGGACGTCGTAGAAGGCGCCGTCGGGGCGGGGACGGGAGCGACCGTCGGCAAGGCGGCGGGCCCGGCGCGCGCGATGAAGGGCGGAGTGGGCTGCGGTGCCGCGGACGCTGGCCCGCTCGTGGTGCGCACCGTCGTCGCGGTGAACGCGCTGGGCGACGTGCGCGACGCGGAAGGACGGATCGTGGCCGGCGCTCGCGCCGATGATGGAACGTGGCTCGACGGCGCGGCCTGGATCGCGCGCGGCGGCGACGAGGCACCCCGATTCGATTCGCTCGCCGGCCGAAACACCACGCTCGCGGTGGTGGCGACGAATGCCGCGCTCGATCGCGCCGCGCTCGGCGCGCTCGCGAGGGCGGCGAGTGCGGCGCTCTACCGCCGCATCACGCCAGCGGCGACGCCGTTCGACGGTGAGGTGATCTTCGCGACCGCACCGGTGAGTGGCGGTGTAACGACGAGCGCTGCTCAGGCGGAGGCACTCGCGGTGCGTGCGCTCGAGATGGCGATCGAGCGGGGCGTGCGCGCGGCTGCTCCAGGCGACATCTTGAAGGAATGAGCATCGAGACTCCGCGCGTCGTCGTGCGAAGCCCCGTCGCGCCTCTGTTCGAAGAGCCACGCATCTCGAGCGTCCAGATCTCTCAGCTGCTCGCCGGCCATCCGGTGGAACTGCTCGAGGAGCGCGACGGGTGGTGCTGCGTACGCGGCCGCGACCACTATGAAGGATGGATGCACCGCGGCTACCTGAACGCCGCCGGTGACGGCACTGCCCAGACGCGGCTGTCTCTGGGCTGCGTGGTCACGCGAGGCGATACGCGTCGCGCGCTTCCCCTTGGCGCCTACCTGGCGCACGGCGACCACCTGTTGAGCGGGGAGACGATCGACGTCGCGGAGCGCGCGCAGCACTTTCCGCGCGATGCGTCGGCCGTGACGCGCACGGCGCGTCGCTACTTCGAAGGGACGAGCTACCTGTGGGGCGGTGTGACGCCCTGGGGCGCCGACTGCTCGGGACTCGTGCAGTCGAGCTTCGCGCTGCATGGGGTGCAGCTCCCGCGCGACGCGTGGCAGCAGGCCTCGGCCGGCGAGCCCGGCGACTCGAACCCGTTCGCTGCGCGTGAAGGAGACCTGCTGTTCTTCTCCGACCGTGGCGACCGCCACATAACGCACGTCGCGATCTCGCTCGGGCACTGCACGATCGTCCACCTCGCGCTCGGCCGCGGGGGCTTCGGAATCGAACGACTGGACGATGCGTCGGACGAGTACATCGCGACGCTGGTGGAGAGGTTCGCTTGTGCGAGGAGGGTTCTCTGAACTACCGAAACGGTACCGAGTACTCGAGTACCGGGTACCGAGACCCGGTCTGCTGGCCCCCTGAATGCACCTCGGGAGCGCGATCCGGTCAGGTTTAGAAACAACAGCGCGTCCCGAGTGAAGGACGCGCTGTGCATTCGTGGGAGCAGTCGCGGGAGTCCGGGTACCGCGTACTCAAGTACTGGGTACTTCAGTGGTAGTCGAGGATCACGACATCATCTTCGGCATCGCCATCTGCACCGTGGCAGCCGATCCCGGTGTCCTCACCTCGAGCGGCACCTCGGCGCGCGTGTCGCCGTCGAGGCCGACGCGCATCATGTAGCCGCCGCTCTGGTCGAGCGGGAGGTCGAGCTGGGCGATGAGTGGGAAGTCCATCTCGAGCACGCCCTGCGGAGGATTGGCGACACCGAGCTCGCCTTCGCTGCTCCACAGCTCGTTGCCGCTCGGACTGAGCCAGTGCAGCGTCACCTTGTGCGAGCCCACGTCGAGCGCCGTACCCTTGAGGTGCACGACGAGCGTCGCACGCGGGTGCAGGGCGGGGAGCGTGCCGACCTGGAGCGCGTCGAACACGCCGAGGATGTTGAGCTTCCCCTCCTGCGAGAGGTTGGCCGCGTCGGCGAAGAGAGCGAAGGCTACGTGCATGGCAGCGAAGCTAGCGCCAGAGCGCGCGGTTTGCGACGCTCCGACGCCCATCTAGCTTTCGGGATGTCATCATCGGTCGGGAACCTCGCAGCCGAGCCCGCGCGCGTACGGCGCCTCGTGCTGTTCGACATCGACGGCACGATCCTGTGGTCGGACGGCGCGGGACGCCGCGCGGTGTTCCAGTCGCTCGAGGAGCACTTCGGGAAGTCCGGCCCCGGCGAGCATCGCTTCGACGGCAAGACCGATCCGCAGATCGTTCGGGAGCTGATGCGGCATGCGGGCGTCGACGACACCGACATCGACGCGCGTCTCGACGAGGTGCTCGGCCGGTATCTCGCGTTGCTCCGCGACGAGCTCGCCGCCGGTGATCACGGTCGACACGTCTTTCCAGGCGTTCGCGAGCTCCTGGAAGCGCTCGAGTCGCGTGACGACGTGGTGGTTGGGCTCCTCACCGGCAACATCCACCAGGGTGCGCACGCCAAGCTCTCGGCGGTGGGCATCGACCCGGAGCGTTTTGCCGTCGGTGCGTTCGGCTCGGACCATCACGACCGCCCGGAACTGCCCGAGATCGCGCGGCGCCGCGCCGAGCGTATGCTCGGGCATCCCGTCTCGGGGCGCGACGTCGTCGTCATCGGCGATACGCCGGCCGACGTCGCATGCGGCGTGAGCATCGGCGCGCGGGCGATCGGCGTGGCCACCGGGCGCTACTCCGTCGACGAGCTGCGCGCGTGCGGCGCGGCGGCGGTGTTCCCCGATCTCACCGACACGGCTGCCGTCGTGCGCGCGATCCTCGCGGACTGAGCGCGATGCTCGAGGTCGAGCTCAAGAGTGTGGTGGCGGACGTGGAGCGCTGTCGCGCCGCGGTGGAGCGCGCTGGCGCGACGCTCGTGTTCAGCGGCCGGCTCGAGGACCGCCGCTGGGACACCTACGACCGCGCGATGGCCGCGAAGGACCACGTGCTGCGCGTGCGCGTGTACCGCCACGGTGCGAGCGTGCGCGCCGAGCTCGATTGGAAGGGTCCCACCAAACGTGACGCAGGATATAAGCTGCGCGAGGAGCTCGGCACCGCGGTCGTCGATCCGGACGCGCTCGAGCAGATCCTCATGCAGCTCGGCTACGAGGTGAGCATCGCGATCGATCGCGAGATCGCGCAGTACGATCTTGGCGGAACGATGATCCGGTTCGAGCATTATCCCCGGATGGACGATCTGGTGGAGGTCGAGGGGTCACCGGAGCAGATCGAGCGCGCGATCGGTGTGCTCGGGCTCGCGCGCGACGGGTTCACGACCGATCGGCTGCCAGACTTCGTCCGCCGCTACGAGGAGCGCACCGGCGCACGCGCCGCCATCTCGGACGCCGAACTCGCGGGAGACACGTCGTTCGACGTCTCCAATGCCTGACGCATCGCTCCCCGAGCTGGCGCGCTCGCTGCGCGCGCTCGGCGCCGCGCGCGATCCGGCCACGGAAGCGGCCCATGACGCGATCTTCGCCCCGCTCATCGCGGCGCGGGTGCGCGCCGCGCGCGCCGAGGGGCACGACATCGTGCATTCGTTTCACGGCATCGCGCTGATCGAGGCGATCGACCGCGGCGTGAGCACCGCCGCCTGCGTCGGCACGGACAATCCCGCTGTCGCGCGCGCACGCTCGGCGTCGGCCCGCGACGCGATCGATCCGCTCCGCCTCGCCCTTGGATCGCTCGACGCCGGTGCACCGGCCGCGGTGGCCGCGGGCCCGGCTTCGCCCGAATGGGACGCCTGGCTCGCCGCGCTGCGACGCGCCTTCGCCGCCGCCGACGAGGCATGCGGGCGGCTTGCCCGGGTGCTCGCGGAGCCTCCGCCCACCGACGGCGACGCGGGCTGGTTTCGTCGTCTCCGACGCTGAAATCCGCGCGTCGCTGGTTCGCTGGCGACACGCCGTGAATCCCGATACATTTCCTCGGCAATGAGAATCACGCCCATTCTCAACCGATTCTTCGTCCTGGCCGCCTGTGTCGCCGCTCCGGCGTCGGCCCAGGAACATCCGGCGCGCCGCGTCGCCAACATCGTCAGCGTCGCCGTCGAGGAGTACGGGAAGGGCGTCGACGCGCAGGGCCGGCTGGTGAGCACCCAGGAGTACCAGGAGGCGGTCGACTTCCTGGTGGACGCCCGCCGGGCGGCGGACCGCCTGTCGGGCTCGAACGCGGCTCCCGCCCGCGCGCTGATCGACTCGATCGCGGCGGCGGTGGCCGCCAAACGGCCGCGCGGCACGGTGGACTCTCTCGCGAGCCGCTTTGCGGCGACGCTCGGCAACGAGGCAAAGCTGGAGCTCCCCAAGGGCGCGCTCGATCTGGTCGAGGGGAAGGCGATCTACGAGCGGAGCTGTGCGAGCTGCCACGGCGCGACCGGACTCGGCGACGGCGCGGCCGGGCGCGGGATGAGCCCCGCGCCGCCCCCGATCGGCACGTTGGAACACATGCGCGGGGTCACCCCCGCGCTGACGTATCGGGTCATCTCGGTCGGGATCGCCGGAACGCCGATGGCCGGCTACGCAGGCACGCTGACGCCCGAGCAGCGCTGGAACGTGGTGGCCTACGTCACCTCGCTGCGCTCGGCGCACGCGCACCAGCTCGAGGGGGAGGGCCTCTTCGCGCAGAACTGCGCATCGTGCCACGGCGCCACGGGGGCGGCGGACGGCGTGCTGGCGAAGTCGCTGAGCCGTTCGCCTCCGGAGATCGGCACGGTAGCCTGGCAGATCGAGCGCAGCGACGAGCAGCTCGGCGAGGTCGTTCGAGCGGGGATTCCCGGCACCGCGATGCCGCCGACTCCGGCGCTCTCGCCCACGCAGGTGGAGAGCATCGTCGCGTACATGCGCACGCTGCCGATGCGCGCCGACGCCACGCTGGCCTCGGACAGCGTCCGCGCGCAGGACGTGACGCGGAACATCGTGGCGCTGCTCGAGCAGTCGTTGAGCGCGGCCAAGAGCGGCCGGCCGGACGACGCGTCCGACCGGGCGACGGACGCATACATGGCGTTCGAGCCGATCGAGTCTCCCGCCCGCGCGAAGAACCCTGGGCTCGTGGCGTCCATGGAGCGCATCTTCACGGACTTCAAGGGCGCGGTGCGCGCGAGCGACGTGCGTGCTGCCGAGCGGCTGCGCGACGCGATCGAGGCCGGACTGCCGGAGGTCGTCGCGCTCACCGCACCCGCAGGGAGCGGATGG
>DATFOL010000519.1:0-2711 GCA_035265545.1 Gemmatimonadaceae bacterium
GATCACGATGAGCTCGAGGTTCCCGAGCGTCTGCGCCAGCACGCTGTCGATCGCCGCGCGCAGATAGCGCTCGCCGTCGTGCACGGGCATCACGACGCTGACGCGCGGCGCGTCCGACTGGCTCACGAACCTTGCGCCCTGACCGACTGCTGCGCCGAGGTGAGCTCATTGTAGAGCTCCTCGTACGCGGCTACCATCGCGCGCACGGAGAACAGGCGCTCGGCCCGTGCGCGGTTCGCCGCTCCGATCGCGACGCGGCGGGCGCGGTCGTCGAGGAGCGCGGCGGCGATGGCTCCCAGACGGGCGCTGTCGCCGGCCGGCGCGAGGAGACCGTCGTCTCCGACGATCTCGGGGATCGCTCCGACGTCGTAGCCGACGACCGGGAGCCGCATTCCCATCGCGAACGGCGTGACCTGTCCGAAGCTCTCGCGATGAACGGGCGCGACGAAGATGCTCATGCGGCGATACAGCGCGGGCAGCGCTTCGTACTCCACGTAGCCGGTGAACTCGAACGCAGCTTCCATCCCTGCCTCGGCGACCCGGCGGCGGTAGTCCTCGAGCGATACCCCGCCGCCCACGATCAGTGCACGGGTGCCCGGCCGGATGCGGATCGCCTCGATGAACGGCTCCATCGCGCGCTCGTCGAGCTTGTCGCGCGCCAGCCGATACACCATGCCGAGGCAGTCGTCGGCGACCTCCGCGCCGGCCGGCAGCGCGAACCGATCGAGATCGGAGCCGGGATAGATCGTCACGTGCCGGCCGTCCTGCCGTCCGAATCGGTGCCGCACGTAGTCGCTCACGTGCACGTAGCACGCGACGGAATCGCTGACGTACGGCTCCGTGGGGATGTTGATGTTCTCGATGACGCGGAGTCCGAGCTGCTCCGCCGCCTCGAACCAGGGCCGATACCACGCCCAGGCGTGCGCGCCGTACTTGTCGCGGTGGTGGGCGAGGTAGTGCACGTGAACGAGGTCGGGCCGACGCGCGCGCAAGCGCTCGCGCGCCGCATCCACCGTTCTCGCGGGATGGTGCTCGAGGCTCACTCCCTCGTATGCGGGGCTGACCGGCAGATCGTCGCTCACCGCGGTCTGGTCGTACGCATGGCCGAGCCCCTCGATCAGATCGACCACCAGCCGCGACGACCCGCCGAGGTGGAAGTTCGCTATGACGTGCAGCACACGGGGCCGCGCGGGCTGCGTCGGATGCAGTTGGCGAAGCTTGTAGGGCCCGGGCAGCGCAACTGGAGGGCGGACCTCGACGGAGCGTCCCGTCAGTGCGTCTCGCAACCTGCGTGCGAGGTTCAGCGCACGTCCGGGGAGTCGCGCGGCGACGTGCGCGAGCCCCCGTGGTGGCGCGCCATCCTGCGCAAGCGCATCGGCGAGCTCGATGCGCAGCCGCTGGCTCTGCAAGCGCAGTCGGTCGATCTCCTCCGCGAGCTCCTGCTGCGAGGGCGAGCTGGTGGACATCCGCCTCGCGCCGTTCAGCCGCCGTCGCCCATCGAGGCGAGGGCGCTGCGCACGCGTGGCGCGTCCTCCACCGCGGCGCGAAGGATGCCGCAGAGGCGCCCGATGGTCGCCTCGTCCACCGCGGTGCCGGTCGGAAGCGTCAGGACCCGAGTCACCAGCCGCTCCGTCTCCGGCAGGACCAGCCCCGCGTGAGGGAAGTGCGAGCGGTACGGTTCCATCCGGTGACAGCCCGGATAGAAGTATCGCCGCGCCATCACGTTCTCCGCCCACAGCACCCGCTGCAGCTCGTCGCGCGTCAGGCCCGTCTCCGCCTCCTCTACCTCGAGCACGACGTACTGGTAGTTGGTGCGCTCGACGCCGTCGTACGGCACCAGCGTGATCCCCGGGATCTCCGCCAGCGCCGCACCGTATGCCGAGTGATTCGCCCGATTCACGGCGACGAACTCGTCGATCGCGTCGAGCGAGGTCAGTCCCATCGCGGCCGACAGCTCGCCCATCTTGCCGTTCGTCCCGACGTACACGACCTGGTCGTAGCCGGCGAAGCCGAAGTTGCGCATCAGGCGCATTCGCTCGGCCAGCGCGTCGTCGTTCGTGGCGACCGCGCCCCCCTCCCCGGAGTTGAGGAACTTCGTCGCGTGAAAGCTGAACACCTCCGCGTCGCCGAAGCTTCCGATCATGCGTCCTTCAGTCGCACACGCGAACGCATGGGCCGCGTCGTACAGCAGACGCAGTCCGCGCCGCGAGGCGATCTCCCCCAACGCCGTCACGTCCGCAGGACGGCCCCACACGTGCACCCCGATGATGCCGGTGGTGCGCGGCGTGATGAGCGCCTCCACGCGCGCGGGGTCGATGTTGTGGGTTGATGGATCGACGTCGCAGAACACGGGCGTGATCTGCTGCCACTGCAGCGCGTGCGCGGTGGCGACGAAGGTGAACGATGGCACGATCACCTCGCCGGACATACCGAGCGCGCGGATGGCGATCTCGAGCGCCACCGTGGCGTTGCACATGGCGACGACGTGCCGCACGCCGAGCATCTCGGCGAGCCGCTGCTCGAACTCCTGCACGAACGGGCCGTCGTTGGTGAGCCACCGCCGGTCGAGCAGGTCGTCGAACCGCTCGTGCAGACGTGCCCGGTCTCCGATGTTCGGTCGGCCGACGTGCAGCCGTTCGGCGAACGCCGACGTTCCGCCCAGGACGGCGAGCCGCGTCGCCCCTCGCTCCATGGTCTGCTCGATTCGCTCT
>DATFOL010000520.1:0-2890 GCA_035265545.1 Gemmatimonadaceae bacterium
CTGCGACCCAGCATCGCGATCCCGCGCCCCGCGCTCGCGAGTGGCGCGGCGGGCGCGATCGAGCTTGATGGATTCTTCGGGTTGCACCCTTCACTCGCGCCGTTGAAGCCTCTCTGGGATCGGGGCCTCCTCGCGCCGGTGCACGCGGTCGGTAGCCCGAGCAGCACGCGCTCGCACTTCGACGCGCAGGATTACATGGAGACCGGCACGCCGGACCAGAAGTCGACGCGCGACGGGTGGCTCAATCGCTATCTCGCGCTGCGCGGCACCTGCGAAGCCGGCTGCGCGCGCGACGCGCAGCAGCCGCCGTTCCGCGCCGTGACCATGACCCAGCAGACACCGCGCATTCTCGAGGGACCGCAGGCCACGATCGCCATGAGCTCACTCGACGAGTTCAGCGTGCGCGCCACCGGCCCCGCCGTCGAGCGCCTGGAAGCATTGTATCGGACGGGGACCGCCGACGTGGTACACGCCGCCGGCGGTGAGATGTTCGAGGCGGTGAAGATCCTGCGCGCGGCCAACCCGCGGCAGTACGCCCCGCGCAACGGCGCGAGCTACCCCGCGTCGCAGTTCGGCCAGCGGTTGAAGCAGATCGCGCAGCTCATCAAGGCCGACGTCGGGCTGGAGGTCGCGTTCGCCGACGTCGGCGGCTGGGACACCCACGTGAACCAGGGTGGTGCGACCGGCCAGCTCGCGACACGGCTCGACGACTTCGCGCGCTCCGTCGCCGCGCTCGTCGCCGATCTCGGCGACCGGATGGCAGACGTCACCATCCTCACGATGTCGGAGTTCGGCCGCACGGCGCGCCAGAACGGAAACGGCGGCACCGACCACGGTCACGCCGGCGCGCTGTTCGTGATCGGCGGTGGCGTCAAGGGACGGAAGGTCTACGGCAAGTGGCCGGGACTCGAGCCGGAGCAGCTGCATGATGGCCGCGACCTCGCGCTCACGACGGACTTCCGGTCGGTGTTCGCGGAGGTGGCGGGGAAGGCGCTTGCTGCGAAGAGACTAGACGTGCTCTTCCCCGGGTTCGATGCGGGTGAGCGAGGGTGGGTGGGGGTGATGTGATAGAGGTGGGGAGTTCGGGGTAACGTCAACGACACCGGCCTCGGGAAGCAGTCGCATCCCGAGGCCGTAGACTCCCCACTCCCCACCCGTATCAGAACCTGAAGATCTTCCTCAGCACCTTCCCGATTCCGTCCACGCCGCGCTCGACCGGATCGCGGCCGTTCGGATCCACGTCGTCCGGCACTTCCTCCTCCTGATAGATCGGCTCGGTGTGCACGTTGCACGTCTCGGTCGGCTCGGTGCCCGGCTTGAAGTATTCACGCTTCTTGATCGGGCACCATTCGTTGGCGAGCATGCCGGTGCCCGGATCGATGAGGCGCATCGTCATTCCAGGCGGCGGCGTCCAGCCTTTCGCGGACGACGCCGGCTCGCGCCAGCCGGCGAGATAGAAATCGGCCCACGCCGGTGCGGCGAGATGACCGCCCGAGGCGTGCGGCGCGATCTGCTTCGGCGTGTCGTAGCCGAACCAGACGCCGGCGATGAGCGAGGGCGTGTAGCCGACGAACCAGACGTCGGCGGCGTTGTTCGTCGTCCCCGTCTTGCCGGCGACCGGCCCCTTCACGCCGGCGTCGCGCACCGTGCGCCCGGTGCCGTTGTCCACCACTCCACGCAGCATCGACGTGAGCTGGTACGCGTCGCGCGGGTCCATCACCGTGTCGGGGGGCGCCGTCTCAGCGGCCCACAGCACGGTGCCGTCGGCGGTCTCGATGCGGCGCACCAGCCGAGGATGGACCCGCAGCCCGCCGTTGGCGAAGGGTGCGTACGCCGCCACCAGCTCGAGCGGCGTGACGTCCACCGCGCCGAGCGCGATGGCCGGGTAACTCGGCAGCGGGCTCGCGATGCCGTTGCGGCGTGCGGCCTGGATCACGTTCGGTATGCCGACGGTCTGGCTCACCCGCACCGCCGCCGCGTTCGACGAGACCGCGAGCGCTTTGGTGAGAGTGATCGTGCCGATGTAATTCCCCTCGTAGTTGGCGGGTCGCCAGATGGTGCGCCCCTGGGTGACCTCCACCGGCTCGTCGTCGACGAGAGTGGCGGGCGTCATCCCCGCCCTGAGCGCAGCGGCATACACGAATGGCTTGAACGCGGAGCCCGGCTGCCGCTTCGCGCGAAAGGCGCGGTTGAATCCGCGCTTGCTGCGCCGGCCGCCGACGAGCGCGCGGATGTCGCCGTTGCGAGGATCGATGGCCACCATCGCGCCCTCGACGTTGCCGGCATTCCGGCCAGACCAGTACCGCGCCTCCTGCTGGATCGCCGCGGCCCGGCGGCGCACGGCCTTGTCGGCCGCACGCTGCGCGCCGAGGTCGAGCGTCGTGTACACGACGTAGTCGGTGGCGGCGTCTGGCTCGTGCAGCGCCCGCACGGTCGAATCGACCAACGCGCGCACCGCATCGAGCGCGTACGAGTCGTCGGGCTGCGGCGGACGCCATTCCTTCTCCGCAACGCGCAACGGCTCGGCGCGCGCCGCCACGAGCCCGATGTCATCGAGGTACCCTTCGCGGCGCATCAGTCCGAGCACGAGATCACGACGCACGAGCGCGCGCTTGCGATTGTTGCGCGGTGTGTACGCGGACGGGCCCTTCGGTAACGCCGCCAACATCGCACCTTCGGCGATCGAGACGTCCTCGACGCTCTTTCCGAACAGGTCGCGGCTCGCCGCCTCGACGCCATACACCCCGTTACCGAGGTAGATCACGTTGAGATAAAGCGCGAGGATCTGATCCTTGGTCAGCGTCGTCTCGATGAGGCGAGACAGCCGAAGCTCCATGAGCTTGCGCCGCAGGGTGCGCGAGCCGACGAAATGCTCGGCGATGAACGTGTT
>DATFOL010000521.1:0-4373 GCA_035265545.1 Gemmatimonadaceae bacterium
CGTACACGGGGCGCGCCTCGAGCACCACGACGCCGGCGATCAGGCCCACAGACGCCATCATGAACATCAATCCCCCGAACGAAGTGGGGATCTGCGCCGCGTTCTCCGTCTCGAATTGCGGGAACAGCGTACCGAAGCCGAGCGCCATCCCGCACAGCGCGAGCGTCATCATCGACATCGTCATGACTGACACCGCGAACATGAAGGTGCTCACCTGCAGCAGCCAGTCGGTCACGAAGACGATCCCGAGCGCGAGCACGAGCAGCGGGATCGTGCCGACCCAGAACTTCGCCCACAGCAGCTGCTGCACCGGCATAGGGCTCGACCGCAGCAGCCAGAGCGTGCGCCCCTCCAGGCTGACGCTCGGGAAGATGAACCGAGCCGCGATCGACGCCAGCACGAAGCCGGCAAGCACCAGATTGAGGAACGGGATGACGTTTCGTAAAAAGAACGTCACGCCCTCGCCGCGCAGTGGCAGGTACTTGATGTTGAAGACGTAGACGATCACCAGCACGCCGAGCAGGATGAGCTGCGACCACTGCGTCGTGTCGCGGAAGAACAGCCGGAGCTCCTTGAGAATGAGCTCGCGACGCAGGATGCCGAGTGGCGAGAAGATCGTGTGACCGAGCCGCCCCATCATGCTGCCTCGCGCCCACCGCTCACCGCTCTCCTGCGCCTTGCTGAAACCGATCGGATACAGCTTGCGATGCAGCAGGGCTCCGAGGACGAACGCCGCCGCCGCCGTCGTCCACAGCAGGTAGACGGGCAGCAGCGATGGACGCTCCTGCAACCACGAGAGCACGGCGCGCTGCACCCACTCACTCGGCAGGAACGGCGACGTCGGCGTCCGCAGCACCGTCACGAACTCCACCAGCGACCGGAATCCCTCCGGGCGCGCCAGGCGCTCGGGTCGCACGATGCGGAAGAGCAGCACGATGCCGCCCGCCGCGAGCACGGCGATCACGCTGAGGATGTCGCGCGTGCGGCGTGCCGGAAACACATTCACGAGGATCAGCGTGATCGCGCTCCCGATCACCGCCGGTATCATGAGGAACGGCACGAACACGCCGATCACGAGCAGCGGGAACAGCCAGCCGCCGTGGTACGCCGAGCCGAACGCGGCGAACATCGGCACGGCGAGCAACACCACCATCCAGCTCGAGTTGACCCCGGTCTCCAGCAGCTTGGCGCCGTAGAGCTTGAGCCAGTCCACCGGCGAGCCGACGAGCAGGTCGAGATCGCGCGCGAGGAAGAAGCTCGAGAGCGCCGTGATGACGTTCGAGAGCAGCAGGATCGAGAAGAAGCCGATGAGGATCATCCCGAGCAGCTTCCCCGCCAGGAAGGGGCCGAGGTCGGGCACGCCGCGGAAGTAGACGAGCAGCTTGTACAGCACGGTGTAGATGAACGCCCAGAACAGCATTCCGATCAGGGCGAGCAAGCCGAAGCGCGCGCCGCGACCGCGCTCGTTCGCCATCGCGCGCGCACGTGCCGTGAGCCATTTCGGGCGGAGCAGCAGCGAGATCGGAGGGTCCGGGCGCCGCAGGGCGTCAGGCATTCAGGACCTCGACCAGCTCGCGCGCCGCGTTCTCGCCCGTGAGCCGGAGGAAGATCTGCTCGAGCCCCTCGGTCCCCGCCTGGGCGCTGCGCCGCAGGTCGTCCATCGTCCCGCAGGCGCGGATGGTCCCGTGCGCGATGATCGCCACGCGATCGCACATCGCCTCCGCCACCTCGAGCGTGTGCGTGCTCATCATGATCGTGTTGCCCCGACGCGTGTACTCGCGGAACAGGTCCTTCAGGATCTTCGCCGCCTTGGGATCGAGACCGACCATCGGCTCGTCGACGACGATGACTTCGGGACGGTGCACGAACGCGCTCGAGATGATCAGCTTCTGCCGCATGCCGTGGCTGTAGCTCTCGACGAGCTCGTCGCGCCACTCTTCGAGGTCGAACAGCGCGAGCAGCTCGCGCGCGCGGTGCTCCACCTCCGGGCCCTCCTGATCGTACAGCCCGGCCACGAAGCGCAGGAACTCCGACCCGGTCAGCTTCTCGTAGATGAAGGGACGGTCGGGGATGAATCCCAGCCGCTGCTTGGCGCCAATCGGGTCCGCCAGGATGTCCACGCCCGCGACGCTGATGTCCCCCGACGTGGGCCGCAGGATCCCGGCAATCATTCGGAGTGAGGTGGTCTTGCCCGCACCGTTGGGACCGAGGAACCCGAACAGCTCACCCTTGGGGACTTCGAGATCGATCGCGTCGACGGCGGTGAAGCTGCCGTAGCGCTTGGTGAGGCGGCGAAGGCTGATCATACCCTATCTGAATTGGCGCGCGGAGGCGCCTCGTTGACCGAAACGATGTCGAGACGGAGTGCTTCCATAGGACGAAGCAGGGACGTGCCAGGTCCCAACTCAGCTCGAGGACAGCACGTCGATCTTGAGTGGCCCCATCAGCCGGAGCAGGTCGGCCTGGCGTCCGAGCCCGCCGACGGTGAGCCGCAAGTGCGCGGCGTCGGCTGGGAACTGCCCGAAGGTGGGGTCGATCGCCACCCAGCGATCCAGCCAGATCTCCGGCCAGGCGTGGTAGTAGAACTTGCCATCGACGAACGCGAGACCCGCCGCGACGCGCGCCGGAATGCCGGCCGCACGCGCGAGCGCGACGGCGAGCTGGGTGTGCTCGTTGCAGTCGCCGCGCCGTGCGTCCAGCGTCGCGAGCGCGCTCGGCACCCCGATCGTGATCGACTTCTTCAGGGAGTCGTACACCCAGCGATTGATCCGCTCCGCCACCACCCGCGGATCGGTGTCGGCGCCGCGCAGCCGCTCGGCCAGCGCAGCGATCTTCGGGTGCCTCACCTCGAGCAACGGCTCCGGATCGAGGAAGAGCCCCATCACCGATCCCTTCGCACCGTCGGGCAACCGATAGTTGCTCTTGAACGCGGCCGGCCCCTCGCGCGTGATCGTGAGCGTGTCGCCGCGGAGCCGCTGGCGATACCCCTTGATGTCGAAGCCTGCGAGGTCCGCGCCCGTCAGGCGGATGCGGAGACTGCTCAGGTTCTCGCGCAGCCCCTTGCTCGCCGCGATGGCGGTCGTCTCGTAGATGTCGCGGTCCGCCGTGACCGCGCTGCCCCGCTTGCTCGCGTCGGCCTTCCAGTTCTCGAATGCCACCTCATACGGCCGGCGCTCGAGCGTCATGCCGAGCACCTGCGTCGCGAGCACGATGCGCCCTTGCTCGTCGACCCAACCGCCGAAGCCCGCCGAGCCGCTGGCCGATTGAGTGGCGAGCCGCCAGGCTCGAATCGTGTCCGGACGCGCACTCTTCCAGCGCGCGGTTTTCGCGTCGAACACGCTGCTGTCCGGGAGCACGAACACGCTCTCGGCTTCCACCGCGATCTGCACCTCGCGAGGCGCAAGCGCGATCGGGTCGAACACCGGAAGCTTGATGCGAGCGCCCTTCTTCGGGCGTTCGCCGAGCGCCACCGCGAGCGGCACCAAGGTCGGAAGGAGGATTGGTCCGTCGATCCGCACGTGGTGCGTGTCGACCTGCGCCGCGCCGCTGCGCACGGCGACCACGAGCATCGTGTCGCCGAACACCTGACCCGTTGCGTCGATCGGAGTGAGCCCCGCGTCCACCTGCATCCTGAACTGGCTCACGCGCAGCGCGCGCGTCAGGTTCACTTCGGTGCGCGCCGTCGCGCGGTGCAGCTCGCCCGCGATCGGCAGGTCGGCCACGAGGTAGTCCTGCACCGATATTCCGCCGTCCGTGGTGTCGATCGTCGACGACGCGAATCCGATCTGCTGGCCCTGCTGCAGTACGGCGTAGTAGCTGGCACCAGGGGAGACGCTGAGACCCGCCTCGCCGAGCTTGTCCATGTGCGGGCGGAACATCTCCTTCTTCGCCAGCCACGCGAGACCACCCAGCCACAGTCCGAGCACGCCGGCGGCGATGCGCCCGCGCCGGCGACCCTGCGCGCTCACCCTACGCTCCGTGCGATCGCCGCCTCCAGCGCGAGCGCTTCGTCGGGCGACTCGGCCACGAGCGTCACACGTGAGGGGTAGGCAGCGGTGGTGAGGTGGCGTGCCAGCTCGTCGGCCATCAGTTGCGCGCTCTCGTCGATGTCCAGGTTGCCGGCGCCGAGGCCGAAAGGTGGGATCGCGACGTCGGAGATCTGCCAAGCAAGGACTCGTTCGAGCGCGCTCCGCAACGCGCGCCGCACCCCTTCGCCCGACACGCGCTCGGTCGCGCTGCTCACCACCGCGTGCACCAGCAGATCGACCGGCAGCTCGCCCGCGCCGGTCACCACCGCGGAGCCTACTGCGAGCGGCTCCGCGCGAGCGAGCTGGGCGAGCAGCGCCGTTCCAGCGGCCAGCTCCAGCCGCCGG
>DATFOL010000522.1:0-3199 GCA_035265545.1 Gemmatimonadaceae bacterium
CGTCTCGGCGAGGAACACCGCCGCGAGAAAGACGAGGAGGAATTCCGACTTGAGCAGAATGGCCACGGCGCCCATCGCGCCGCCGAGCGCGAGCGACCCCGTGTCCCCCATGAAGACCTGGGCGGGATAGGTGTTGTACCACAGGAAGCCGATCAGCGCACCGAACATCGCCGAGCAATAGATCGTCAGCTCGCCAGCGTTTCTCAGGTAGAAGATGCCGAGATAGTGCGAGACGTCGACGCGGCCGATGATGTAGGCGAAGATCGCCAGCACGCCGAACGCGATCGCGCTCAACCCGGCCGCGAGGCCGTCCAGACCGTCGGTGAGGTTCACCGCATTGCTCACCCCCGTCAGGATGAACGTCGTGAACAGGACGTAGAGGATGGGGAGCGTGGGTGTGAGCAGGACGTACTTGTAGAATGGAAGCGTCGTGGACGCTCCGGGCAGGTTGGGCGAGAGTGGGAAGAGCCAGAGGTAGGTGCCGAGTGCAAGCCCGATCGTGACCTGCCCGACCAGTTTGTAGCGCTCGACGAGTCCCTCGTTCTTCAGACCGAGCCGCTTCTGCTTGAGCTTCAGCAGATCGTCCACGAGTCCGATGCCGCCCATCCACACGGTCACGGCGAGCGCGAGCAGCACGTAGTGGCTGAGCACCCGTGCCCAGAGTAGCGTCGCGACGAGCGCCGAGAACAGGAAGATCAGCCCGCCCATGGTGGGCGTCTTCGACTTCGCGGCGTGCGAATCGGGTGTGCCTTCGCGCACCACCTGATAGTTCGCGGCGTTGTCGAGGCGCTTGAGGATCAGCGGGCCGACGATGAAGCTGAGCAGGATCGCCGTCACCGCCGCGCCGGCGGCGCGGAAGGTGATGTAGTTGAAGATCCGAAGCGCGCCGAGGTGCGGGACGAGCCAGACGGAGAGATAGTAGAGCAAGAGTCCGTTCGTGGAGCGTGATCGAGCGGGTGATTGGTCGGTCAGGTCGCCGACGATGCCCACTCGGAGATCAGAGGGACGAGCCGCTCCAGCCGAACGCCGCGCGATCCCTTGAGCAGAATAATGGCGTCGTGACGGAGGCGCGAACGCGCCGCGTCCCATGCGGCAACCGGATCGACGCCTCCCACGGCGCGAGGGTGGCCGGGCGCCACGCGTGCCAGCGCATCGGCGAATCCACCCACGCCGACCACCAGCTCGATGGGCGAGGCCAGAGCGTCGCGAGCGATCTCGTCGTGCAGCCGATCGGCCTGGACACCGAGCTCGAGCATGGTGCCGAGTACGGCGACTCGCTGTCGCCCCGCACCGGCATGCTCGAGCAGCTCGAGCGCAGCGCGCGCCGAGCCGGGATTGGAGTTGTAGGCGTCGTTGATCACCGTCGACGCCCCATGCGTCTCGAACGAGACGCGCATCGGGGGTGACGGCATGGCGGCGATCCCGCGAGCGGCAAGCTCGACGGAGATGCCCGCCTCGCGAGCAGCGGCGAGCGCGAGCATCGCGTTTCGCAGGTTGTGCACACCGCGCAGCGGAACGTGAACCTCGGCGCCATCCAGCTCCAGCAGGCCCGAGCCGTCCGCGGCGACCGACCAGCGTGCGGCACGCACGTCGCCCGCGTCGAGCCCCGCACTGACGACGCGGCGCGCGCGGCGACAGGCCGCCTCGGCGACCTCCGGCTGCGATGCGGGAGTGATCGCCAGCGAGACTCCGTCGCAGGCGCTCACCTCCTCGCGCAGCACTCCCTCCAGATCGCCGAGTCCTTCGAGGTGCTCCTCGGCGATCGACGTGACGACGACGACGTCCGGCTCGACGATCGCGCGCAGCGCGGCGACCTCGCCCGGCTGGTTGGTGCCCATCTCGATCACGGCGATATCCGCCTCGTCGGGCAGCGCGAACAGCGTCTGCGGCACGCCGACGAGGTTGTTGTAGTTGCCGATCGTCGCGTGGACTCGAAGCACGCTGCCGAACGCCGCGCGCAGGAGCTCCTTGGTGCTCGTCTTCCCGTTCGTTCCGACGACGCCGACGACGGGCCGCCCCCAGACGCGTCGCCGGTAGCGGGCGAGCCGGCCGAGGGCGCTGGTGGTGTCGTCGACGACGAACGCCGGAACGCCGAGCCCCGCGGCACGCGTCGCGTCGTGGACCACCACCGCCGATGCGCCCCGCTTCACGGCGTCGGCGAGAAAGTCGTGCGCGTCGAACTTCTCTCCCTCGAGCGCGACGAAGCAGTCGCCGACGCTCACGCTGCGCGTATCGGTCGCGATGCGCGCGAGCTCCGTCGGACCGCGCGGACCATCGCCGAGCGCGTCGGCGACCCGATCGAGCGTCCAGAAGCGCGGCTGCTCGAGCGCGCTCGCCTGCGGGGTGGCGGCATCCGCCATCAGCTCACTCTCTCGGTGACGATCTCGTGGACGATCTGCCGCTCGTCGAACGGCAGCTTGGTGGTGCCGCGAACCTGATAGGTCTCGTGTCCCTTCCCGGCGAGCAGCACGAGATCGTCGGGGCCGGCGAGGGCGAGCGCGCGCGCGATCGCGTCGCGCCGGTCCTCGATGCGCTCGTGCGCGACGCTGCCCATCCCCGCCTCGACGTCGTCGAGGATGCGCTCGGGGTCCTCGGTGCGCGGGTTGTCGCTGGTGACGATGGCCAGGTCGGCGCCCTGGACCGCGATGCGTCCCATCTCGGGCCGCTTGCCGCGATCACGATCCCCTCCACAGCCGAAGACGACGATGAGCTGCCCCGCCGCGAACGGCCGCACCGCCGCGATCGAGCGCTCGAGGGAGTCCGGCGTGTGCGCGTAGTCCCGCAGCACGGTCGGACGCTCGTGCACGATCTCCAGGCGACCTGGTACCTGCGGCATCGTCGCGAGGCGTTCGACGATCGCGTCCGACGGCAGCCCGAGCGCCCACGCGCACGCGGCGGCGCCCAGCGCGTTCGCCACGTTGAAGTCGCCGATCAGCGGCAACGTCACGTCGAACGACTCGCCGCCGAGCACGAGGTCGAACCGGCTTCCGTCGGGTGTGGAGCGCACGCGTCGCGCGCGCACGTCCGCTGCGGCACCCAGACCGAAGCGCACCGTACGCGGCGCGGACGGCAGTGAGTCCCACGCGCGATCATCGGCGTTCACCACGGCGACGCCGTCGCGATCGAGCTGCGTGACCAGAAGCGCCTTCGCGGCGAAGTACTCCTGCATCGTGCCGTGGTAGTCGAGATGGTCGCGGGT
>DATFOL010000523.1:0-5885 GCA_035265545.1 Gemmatimonadaceae bacterium
GTGCGGGCTCGGTGCGCCCGATCCGCCGCGCGGCCGAGCTGGACGATCCTGACCGCGGCGCACCGCTCGTGGACCGGACGCCGAAGCTGTTCATCGGGGGCAGGCAGGCGCGCCCCGACTCGGGCTACTCGATCAGGATCACGGGCGCGGATGGCCGCGTGCTCGGTGAGGTCGGCGAGGGCAATCGGAAGGATATCCGCAACGCGGTCGAGGCCGCGCACGCGGCCGCGCCGGGTTGGTCGAAGGCGACGGGCCACAACCGCGCGCAGATCCTCTACTACATCGCCGAGAATCTCAGCGCGCGGGCCGACGAGCTCGCGCGGCGCCTGGACGCGCTCAATGGAAGTGGGGGCGCGGCGGAAGTGGAAGCCACGGTGCGGCGGCTGTTCACCTACGGCGCGTGGGCGGACAAGTACGACGGGCAGGTGCACCAGGTGCCGCTGCGCGGCGTCGCGCTGGCCATGAACGAGCCGCTCGGCGTGATCGGCGTCGCGTGCCCGGAGGAGCACCCGCTCCTCGGCTTCGTCTCGCTCGTCGCGCCGGCCATCTGCGTCGGGAATACGGTCGTCGCCGTGCCATCGGAGCGCGCACCGCTCGCGGCGACCGATTTCTATCAGGTGCTCGAGACGTCCGACGTGCCGGCGGGAGTGATCAACGTCGTGACGGGCGCCAAGGACACTCTCACGCGCACGCTGGCCGAGCACGACGACGTGGACGCCGTGTGGTACTTCGGCTCGCGCGACGGCGTGAAGGCCGTCGAGCTGGCATCGGCGGGGAACATGAAGCGCACGTGGTGCGAGTCCGATCGCCGCGCGTGGCTCGATGCGCGCGAGGGCGAAGGGCGCGAGCTCCTGCGCCAGGCGACCCAGGTGAAGAACATCTGGATCCCATACGGCGAATAGCGGTCACTGGAGTACGAGGAACGAGAATGCGCGCCAATCGATCCGATTGGCGCGCATTCTCGTTTCACGTGTTCAGGCGCTGCTTACCGATCGACCACCGCGTTTCTCGTCTGCGCATCGACCTGGGAGATGTCGGCGCCGATGTCGCGATTGTCGTAGCCCTTGCCCAGATAGCTGCTTCCCCCACCGAGACGGTAGTTACCGCCTGAGAGGTCGACGAAGCCGAGCGCGCCGAGCGTCGCCGGGAAGTAGTTGCTCACCGGATAGTCAGTCGGCGTCCCACCCTCGGCGATCGCATTGTTCGTGAACAACGCGCCGCTCGTGTAGGCGTTCAACGTGGCCGTGCCCTCGCCGACGCTGCCACCCTTGACGCCATACGCCCCATGGTGGAGCACGTTCGAGTGGACAACGAGCCGCTGGATGCTGGGGAGTTGCGCGAAGCTGAACGCCGCCGAGTTGGCGCCGCCGACCTTCACGACCGTGTTGTGCATCACGACGATGTCGGTAAGCCCGCCAAGAAGCTGGAATGCGCGTCCGTCACCGGTGTACGGCGCGTTTCCGATGTTTTCCAGCACGTTGTCCGTGATCACGAACCGCGCAGCCGGCACCGCGGGCGCGCCCGACGGGTTCGCGAGGATGTTGAAGCCGCCGCCGGCGTTGCGGATGCGGTTGTACCGGATAGTGACGTCCGTGGATTGGGACCAGGGTGTGTCGTAGTTCTGGTTCTCCGACTTCATCACGAAAGCGAAGCCGACCTGTCCGTCCAGCCAGACGTTCTCGATCACGTTCCCCTCGATGAGAAGACGCCGGACGTGCTTGGTCTCGATCAGGTTCTTGGCCTCCCATACCCCCTTCCAGCTCGAGGGCCGGGTGATGTGGCTGCCACGGATGGTGATATCGGACGGAGATGCGTTCGGTGTCGTCATCCCGCCGCCACCGAACAGGATCACCTCGTGCCCTCCTTCCAGATAGTCGTTCTGAATGAGGAAGGGACCAGGGCCGTTCCAGCCGACGATGGCCTGGGAGTCGCCATCGTTGCTGTGGCACTCCGAGATCCAGGAGTCGACCACCGCCGTGGAGGCGCTGTTGAGCATCACGCAGCGCCGCGTCGACAGGTTCGGCAGGCCGTGGATGTAGGTGCGATCGAGGATCAGGTTGTTCGCCGTGGTCGCCGCGCTATTCTGTGCGGTCGTATTGTCACCGAACCGGACGATCGCGTTGATGTCGTTGGCGCTGCTGGTCGCGCCGATCTCGACGCCCGTGAAGCGGTAGTGGTGCGCCGTCAGGTCCGTCGTGATGGTGGAGTAGATGTTCGGCGACTGGATCTTGGCGAGGTTCGCCGACGCGGCGCGGCTGGGCGTCATGCGCGTGCCCGGTGCGCCGATGGCGGCGTCCGACACGTCGGTGCGAATCGTGATCCAGCTGCTCGACCCACCCTTGTTGGGGAGCCAGAAGTTGCCGATGTACGAGGCCCCGGGCGCGAGGAGTAGCTCGTCACCGGGCTGCGCGGCGTTGATGGCTGCCTGCAGGTCGGCGCCGGCGGGCACCCGGATCTGTCGGGCGGGCGACGGGTACGCCGTGTTCACGGTCGCGCGCGGCAGCTCGGCCGGCGCGGCCGACCCATAGGAAGCACCAGACGCACCGGGGGGCACCGGCGCGCTGGGTGCGCCGTCCGCGGTGGCGGCGGAGTCCGTCGCGGAGGCGGAGCCCGTCACGGTCAGCGTGATGGAGCGGACCGCCGTGTCGGCCTTCGCGAAGAGCGTGACCGTTCCGGCGCCCTTCGCCGTGATCAAGCCTGCGGTCTCGCTCGTGCTCGAGACCGTGGCCACGTTCACTGGCGATGTGGTCCACGTAATCGGCACGTTGGGGATCGGTGTGCCGTTGATGTCGCGGACGACTCCGGAGACCTGGGTCTGCTCACCAACGGTGAGCGTCGTAGCATTGGCGCTGATCGAGACCATGTGCACCGGCGCCGACGGGGGAGACGTCCTCACCGAGTCCGAGTTCGCGGCGCCATCCCCGACGGTGATCTCGACCTGGGCGGTGATACCGTCGCTCGTGGCGGAGATCGTGGCCGTTCCAGTCCCGGTACCAGCGGTGATCAGCCCTTCGCTGGAGACGGTGACAATCGGTTCCGACGACGCGGACCAGGTCACCGGAGCCCATGGCACGACGAGACCGTCCTGATCGCGCACCTCGGCCGTCGCCTTCACTTGCTGTCCCGAGGCGAGCGAGGAATCCGTTACCGCGATGGTGACGCTTTCTGCGCGATGGTACTGATTGAGCATGCCGTTCGCCGAGGCATCGTCGGCAGCGGGGCCCGCCAGTCGGGCCGGCTCGCACGACGCGATCACGAGGGCCTGCAGCCCGATGAGCACCGGCGAGAGGATGGTACGGAACGAGGGTGGGGACTTGCGCATCGAAGTGGGGAACCTTCGTCGGGGGGAGACGACGCGCGAAGACACATCGCTTGACTGAAGCGACGCGGTTCTTGCGTTGTCGATTGTGGGGGAGTGCGGCGACGCGGTGCGGCAGGACGTCGCTGTGCGATCGAGAGCGCACCAGAGCACCGCTCGTGCAGAGAGACGATAGTTGGTGTGCAAACAATACGCTGTGCCGGAGATCACAGTTGTGATCATTCGCGCGCTATTCGCTATGAGAATCGCGATTCGCGCTTGTACACAGCCGAGGCCGTTTGCGGGCGATCAGAAATTTTTGTGATGTAGTTGGCATGGGCTCGCTGCGCGCGGGCCGATGCCGCTAGTAGTCACTACTACGTGAGTCCACTACTACTGGTAGGTCACTACAATAAGTAGCGAACGCGCAGCCTATCGACGCGCGGCCCGCAGCAGCAGATGCACGTCCCCGAACTCGTGCCAGAGATAGCGCGCGCCGAGCGCGGCGTCGTATGCACGCGCGAGGTGATCCCGGCCCGCGAGTGCTTCGAGCATCGCGAGGTGTGAGGCGCGCGGCTCGTGGAAGCCGGTGAGCAGTCCATCCACGGCGTACAGTCCGCGGTCCGGATCGACCACGAGATCGGTCCAGCCCTGACCGGGCTCCACGAACCCTTCGGGCGAGGCCACGCTCTCGAGTGCGCGCACGGGCGTCGTACCCACCGCGATCACCCGCCCTCCCGCCGCATGAGTCTCGTTCACCGTGCGCGCGGTCGCCGCGGTCACGCGATACCGCTCGGCGTAGGGCGGCTCGTGGTCCTCGAGGCTGGAGACGCCGGTGTGCAGCACGATCGGCGCGATCCGCACCCCACGAGCGGCGAGCGCGTCCAGAGTCCGCGGGGTGAACGGCCGTCCAGCCGAGGGCATCTCGGCACTGCCCGGCTCGCGCGCGAAGATCGTCTGATAGTAGGCGAGCGGCCACTCGCGCGGCACGTAGCCATATCGGATCGGACGTCCGACCCGATCGAGGTAGGCGTGCAGCGCGCCCGGGACTTCCAGCCTCGCCACCCAGAGTCGAACGCCGCCGTCGGCGCGCGTCGCACCGTACGGGGCGACGAGCCGCACCGACGCGCCCTCGGGCAGCGCGACGACCTCGCCGACCGACGCGTCGAGGAGCGGCCGAGTGCCGGAATCGGCCGGCCGGCGAAGCTCCACGGACCACATCCCGCTCGGCAGCCGCTGCGAGAAGTGGAGCACGATGGCCTCGCCCGATGGCCGCGTCACAGGAGCCGCGGCGTTGATCGTGGCGCTGGCGTTGACGACGAGCAGGTCGCCGGCACGGAGGAAGCCGGCGAGGTCACCGAAGCGCACGTGATCCACGGCATCGCGATCGAGGTGCGACACCATCAGGCGCACTTCGTCGCGTGCCAGGCCACGAGCCTCCACGGGCTCTCGCGCCTCGAGCTCGGGAGGGAGCACGAGCTCCGTCGCCCTCTCGAGCGCGACACCGCTCATCGCTGCACCTCGGCGGTCGGCGTTGCGGCATTCAGCGACGTCCGCGACAGCAGGGCCGACGCTTCGTGTCGTCCACTGGGCAGCGACTCCTCGAGCAAGCGGACGAACGCGGGCACGCGCTCCTCCGGGAGCGGCCGGTCGCCGATGTCCTCGCCAGGGAAGGCCAACTGGTGCATGTCGGTTCGCATGTCTCCCGGGTCGATCCAGTAGACGCGCAGATCCGGACGTTCCGTCGCGAGCACTGCGGAGAGTTGCTCGAGTGCGGCCTTGCTCGCGCCATAGCCGCCCCACCCCGGGTAGGGCCGCACGGCGGCGTCGCTCGTCACGTTCACGATGCGAGCGCCGGGCTTCAGGTGCGCTCGCAGGCGTTGCAGGAGCGCGAGCGGCGCGACCGCGTTGACGGTGAAGAGCTGAACGAGCGCGTCGGGCTCCAGCTCCAGCAGCGGCGGCAGCGGCGATGGGCCGAGTGCCCCGGCGTTGTTGATCACCGCATCGAGGCCAGCGTGTCCCCGCGCGAGCGCCGAGAGCTCGTCGCGGTGCACCGGATCGGCGACGTCGCCCGCGATGGCGGCGACGTGGGTGATCAGCGCGAGCTCGTCGCGCGCGGCGCGCAGCCGATCGGGATCGCGCCCGTCGATGATGAGATTCCATCCGCGGCGCGCGAGCACGCGCGCCAGCTCCAGCCCGAGTCCACGCGTCGCCCCCGTGATCAGGGCGGTGCGCATGGTGTTCGATCCGTCGGACATCAGTCACTCTCCGCACTCTTGATTCCCTTGGCGCCGATCATCCCTGCTGTGACGGCAACGGCGCTACTGGAGCAAGCTCGCGTCGGACCGATGGACGCGGCATCGCGCGATGGGGCAGACGTCGGCCTGGAAAAGGGACAGGCCCGCGCCTGTCCATCGGTACAGGTGCGGGCCCGGGTGCCGACGGTGTGGGACTACAGCGACGCCAGTCCGGCCTGGATGGCGCGAGTGACGGCCTCGGTGCGGTTCGTCGCACCGAGCTTGGTGAACAGTGTGCTCACGTGGAACTTCACCGTGCGCTCGCTCACGCCGAGCGCGGCGGCGATCTG
>DATFOL010000524.1:0-4386 GCA_035265545.1 Gemmatimonadaceae bacterium
TCGAGTTTGTCGGCGCGGAAGCGGCCCTTGCACGCCTTGCAGTCGACGAGCGGATCGACGAACCCCGCGACGTGCCCCGACGCCTCCCACACCCGCGGGTGCATGAGGATCGCCGCGTCGAGCCCCTCGATGTCGTCGCGCGCCCGAACCATCGCGCGCCACCAGGCATCCTTGATGTTCTTCTTCAACTCGACGCCGAGCGGACCATAATCCCAAACGGAGCCCGTGCCCCCGTAGATTTCGGAGCTCTGGAAGATGAAGCCGCGCCGCTTGCACAGCGACACGAGCTTGTCCATGACGTCGGGATGGGGCATGTGAGGCGATCGGGTGTTGAGGGCCTTGAAGGTGAGTTGGTGAGTTGGTGAGTTGGATCGTGGGCTCGTTGGTCGGTTTGTAGGTGAATTGAACAGCACCTGCTACGAACCGGCCTGGAGATCCCTCTGAGCGGCTTCCACGCCGGCTTGTGGCCGTTCGCGGTCAACTCACCAAGCAACCGACCAACCCACTCGCGATCCAACTCACCAACTCACCGGATTCTATTCACGTATCCAGCTCCCCGCTCAGCCTTGGCGCGGCCGGGGCCGCCTGGCCGAGCAGGCGTGCGACGATCTGGTCGCCATGGAAGCGGCCGTTCTCGATGAAGATCTTGTTGGCGTCGTAGCCCGCCACCACCACGCCGGCGATGAACAGGCCGGGCTCCGTCGTCTCGAGCGTCGACGAATCGTGCTGCGGGATCCCGGTGACGGGATCGATCGGCACGCCAGCCTCGGCGAGCAGCGCGGTGTTCGGCGCGAAGCCGGTCATCACGTACACGAACCGCGCGGCGAGCCGCTCCTCACCCGCCACGCCGCGGATCGTCACGACGCCCGGCGCGATGGACGAGACCCGGCTTTCCCAGCGTGCTCCGATCACGCCCTCGCGCATCCGGTTCTCGACGTCCGGCAGCACCCATGGCTTGATCTTCTTGTCGAACGTTGGCCCGAAGTGCACGAGCGTCACGCGAGCTCCCGCACGCCAGAGATCGAGCGTCGCCTCGGCGGCCGAGTTTCCGCCCCCGACCACGACGACGTCCTGGTCGTAGGCACCATGCCCTTCGCGATAGATGTGCGCCACGTGCGGCAGCCCCTCGCCGGGCACACCGAGCAGGTTCGGTGATCCGAAGTAGCCCGTCGCGACGCACACCGCGCGCGCGGACGTCACCTGGCGCTCGCCCTCCATCGTCTCGGAGTGCACCAGCCAGCCACGCTCGCTCCGTTCGAGCCGTGTCACCCGCTCGTACTGGTGCACGTCGAGACCGAAGTGCCGCACCACGGTACGGTAGTAGGTCAGGCCCTCCCGCCGCGTCGGTTTGTCGTCGCCGACGAGGAACGGCATGCCGCCGAGCGCGAGCTTCTCGGCCGTGGAGAAGAACTTCACGTAGTATGGGTACTGCGTGATGGTGCTGGCGATGGCGGCCGAATCGAGCACGCGCGCGCGCAGTCCGGCGCGCTGCGCCGAGATCGCCGCGGCGAGCCCGCATGGACCGGCGCCGACGACGAGCAAGTCGACGTCGTGCCTCCCGGAATCCGCCGCCTCCATGATCATCGGCTACAGCCCGATGATCTGATCGCGCCTGGTGCCGACGCTGACGTACGTGATCGGTGCCTCCACGAGCTGCTCGATCCGATCGAGATAGCGCCGCGCCTCGCCCGGAAGGTCGGCGAGCGTGCGCGCACCAGCGGTCGATCGCTTCCACCCGTCGAACCATTCGTACTTCGGCTTCACGCAATCGAGCTTCGCGAGGTCGCCGGGGAACTCGTCGTGCAGCTCACCGCCGATCTCGTAGCCCGTGCAGATGCCGAGCCGGTCGAGCGTATCGAGCACGTCGAGCTTGGTCACCGCGAGGTCGGACAGTCCGTTCACCCGAGTCGCGTACTTCACGACGATCGCGTCGAACCAGCCGCAGCGGCGCGGGCGGCCCGTCGTCGCGCCGAACTCGTTCCCGAGCGTACGCACCTCGGTCTGGAGCGGCTCCTCGAGCTCGGTGGGAAGCGGGCCGTTCCCGACGCGCGTCGTGTACGCCTTCACCACGCCGAGCACGCGGTCGATCGCATTCGGGCCGATGCCCACGCCCACCGCCGCGCCCCCAGCCGTCGTGTTGCTCGACGTCACGAACGGATAGGTGCCGTGGTCGATGTCGAGCAGCGAGCCCTGGGCACCCTCGAGCAGCACTGCCGCACCCGCACGCACCGCGCGGTGCACGGTGAGCCCGACGTCCTCGGCCAGGGGCAGCAGCCGCTCGCTCAGCCGGCCGAGAAGCGCGAGCACCGCGTCCACGTCGACTGCCTTGTCGGAGCCGTTCCGCGCCAGCATCCCGCGCGCATGCTCCGCTCCCTTCTCCACGACGTCCCGCAGTCGCTCCGGATGGTTGAGGTCGAGCACACGCACGCCGCGTCGCGCGATCTTGTCCTCGTACGCCGGGCCGATGCCGCGGCCCGTCGTGCCGATCGCCTTGCTCGACGCGCTCGCGCCGTCCACCGCCTTGTGATAGGGGAGCACGAGGTGCGCGCGCTCGCTGACGTAAAGCCGCCCCTCGACGTCGACCCCGGCCTTGACGAGGCCGTCGATCTCGTCGAACAGCGTGTCGGGGTCGAGCACCACGCCGTTGCCGATCGCGCAGCGCACGCCGGGGTGCAGGATGCCGCTCGGGATCTGGTGCAGCACGAACGAGCGGTCGCCCAGGTCAACGGTGTGGCCCGCGTTGGCGCCTCCCTGGTACCGGACCACCCAGTCGGCACGCTCGGCGAGCACGTCCACCAGCTTCCCCTTCCCCTCGTCCCCCCACTGCGCGCCGACCACGACCACGACGCGCGATTCCGGACCGAACATGACGCTCCCGAGCGGTGATTACCCAGCCGTAAACACACAAAACGCCCCGCGAGGCGCGGGGCGTTGTTTGAATCTAGGTCGGGAGGGCGGAGAGTCAATCGCGGCGACCGGGCTCCGCCCTGCCATCCTCACTGCTTCTTGGCTTTCGGCGGCTTGGACCGCGCGCTTCCGGTGCTCATCCACTCCTTGATGAGATCGAGTTGCAAGCGGTGCACCTTTTCGACGGCGGTCATGTCGCCCCCACCCGCTGCGATGCTCAGCCGCTGCATCTCCGGCTGATACCTCAGCGCGATCGCCTCCCAAGCCTGGAGCCTCGCCGTCGCCTTGCCGTCGCCCGCGCTCGCGGCCTGTGAGACCAGCATCATCTCCTGCTGGAACGCGAGGAGCGCGTCGGCATCCGCCTGAGTATAGCCGGGAACGCTCGCGCCCATCGGCGCGGAGCTCGCCCTGGCCGCGCCGGCACCCGTCCCCATCGCCGCTCGCTGCATCGCCTGGAGCTGCGCGCCGTCCATCCCCGCGCCCTGCGAGCCCGGATTCACGCCGCCCGCGGCCTTCTGCATCGCTCGCTGCTGGGCGTTCATCTTCGCGTTGGCGATCGCCTGCGACGCGATGCTCATCGGATCCAGGCCGAGCTTCTTCGCGACGAGGTTGCTCGCGCCGATCCCGGAGGCGGCCAGCGCAGCGTCCTTCGCCGAGATGCCGGTTGCCGACTCGAGCGCGCCGTTGGCGGAGCTGACGACCGACCCGGTCTTCTGAAGGAAGCTCTTGCCCACCTTCACGGACTCGGGCAGCACGCCGGCGGCGATCTGCGCCAGGCTGTCTTTCGCGCGCGCCGCCGAATCAGGCGCGCTGAACTTCTCCTTGAGCTTCTTCAGTCGCCCGAACTGGGCGTGGGCCGGGCTCGGCGACAGCGCGAGGATCATCGCGCCCGCGGCGAGCCACCGCGCCATCGTCATCCAGGACGGACCATGCCTGCCGCATCCGGTCGCCATCGACCGGTCGATCACGCTGTGCGTCATCGGGTCTCCCGCGAACGCCGGAGAGTTCGTCCACGCGGCGCGCGTTCGCGCGTCGGCCACGGGCGACTCCGGCGAGGGGGCCAACTTTACCACGAAAAGTTCTCCGACGCCACGCCCCTGGGCTCGGCGACCACCCGGCGCAGAATTCCGGGCGGGCGGCCGAGATGGACCTCGATCGCGTTCGGCACGTCATTCCAGAGAGCGCGCAGTCAGACGAGCGCGGCGAGCATCGTCAGCGACGCCATCCCGATGCCGATGGCGATCTTCATCGCCGCGGCGACCGCGCGCCCAACGAGCGCGCCAGTCGCGACGCGCGTGGCCAGGCCGTGCTCGCCCTTCCGGGAATACTCCCCCGCGAATGCACCAACGAACGCCCCGGCGAACGCCCCGATCACCGGGCCGACGAGCGGCACCGGAACCCCAACGAACGCGCCGATCATCCCGCCGATGATCGCCCCCCAGCTCGCCCGACGTGAGCCGCCGTACTTCTTCGTGTACT
>DATFOL010000525.1:0-3742 GCA_035265545.1 Gemmatimonadaceae bacterium
TCCAAACTCGCCGCTCAACGCTTCGGAGCGTGCGATGATCTCCTGCGGATCGGAGATCGCGGCGGGCGTGATCTTGTTCACCACGTCGACCGCAGCGTAGCCGAGCATTCGTTCGGCGCCGACGTTGAAGATCTGGATCACTCCGTTCGCGTCGGTCGCGATGCTCGAGAAATGCGCGCTGTTGAAGATCGCGCTCTGAAGCGCCCCCGTCTTGAGGAGGGTCGTCGCGTCCGGGACCTCCGCGATCAACTCAGCAGAGGCAGTCGGTGTGAGGCGTCGGTCGGGCGCCCTGGTTTTGTGCTTCACAGCTCACCACGAGCGGGGCGTCGCCAGAAGCGCCAGGAGCGTGAGTGCAGCCGTACATCGGCCACTCCTCGACTGCGCTGGTGAAAGGGCTCGCAGTTCCAACAATGTACGCCGCGGGCGGCGCGGGCGCCAAAAAGGGGCGGGCCAGCTGGCCCGCCCCTTTTGGGCTCGATCGTCTTACCGGTCTATGGATGCCGTCAGAATCGGTCGGGTGGCCGCCGTCGTCGACGTGATGGTCATGTCACCCCGGGCGCTGACGGTGTAAGCCCGCGCTGGAGAGAATCCCACCTCGGCCAGCGTGATCGCGTTGGCCGTCGATCCCGTGACTCGCGCGATCAGGTCGTATGGCCCGATTGGAATCGGCGTGAGCGCACCGGCGCTCTTGTACCCGACCGAGCCCCCCACGGGAAGCTCGGCGCCCGACGTTCTGTTCTTCGCGTACAACGTCATCGGGCTCGAGTTGGAGATCGCGTTCACGAAGCGCACGTAGGCCATTTGGTAATCGATCTGCGCCGGCGGCGCCGCGTCTTCGAGGATGAAGAAATCCGACTTCTTGGTCGTCGTGTTGTACGGACCGCTCAGGTAGAACGAGTAGTACTTGCCATCCGCGATGGCGGTCGGCGCGGATGCGATGGCGAGGCCGTTGTCGGTGGCCGCGGTGATACGGCCGGAGAGCGTGTACTGCCCGGGCGCGATCCCCGTGTAGAGGCCCCCCGTGGCGACCGCTCCGTAGGCCGTCCCCGAGGTGGACTCCTGGCCACTCGTGGAGCTGACCGCCGTGACCTTCGTATCGTTCGCGTAGAAGTTCACGCTCGGCGCGCCGGTCGAGAAGTTGTAGAACTTCACACCCGACCCGGGCACGGGAGACGCGATGGTCTGGACACCGTCCTTCGAGCAGCCCGTCAGGGCCACGCAGCATGCCAGCGCCGTGAGGAATCTTGAGTTGGACATGGCGTGATCAGGGTAGAGTGATCCAGAGCGGCTTCGTGTGGTAATCGGTGGCAAGACCGCCGATCGCCTGGAGCGCAGGGATGTTCCACACGTACTCGGAGTTGTAACGCGGCCGGATGCGCTGCACGAGCTTGCCGCCGTTGTCGACGTAAAGGTTGGTCGGGGGCGTGAAGCCGCGGAACACCTGCGTCCCGCTCACCGGATCAGGGTCCGTGTAGTGGTAACGGCGCATGTCCATCCACAGCTCGTTGTGCCCCCACGCCCACTGCGCGATGTACTTCTGCGACATGATGTGCGAGAGGGTCACCGGCCCCGTCGGCACGATGGCCGGGTCGGCCAGGAACGCGGCCTTCTCCGCCGCGGTGATCGCCGCCGATGATTGGCCAAGCTCGGCGTAGCGTGCGTTGACGAAGTCGATGTGCGACGAGACGCCACTGATGTAGGCAGTACGTGCCGTAGCGAGGTCACCCTTCCGAAGCGCGGCTTCCGCCTTCACGAACTGAAGCTGCGAGTAGGTCATGACGGGGATCTTCGCCTTGTCGTCGAAGAGGTACCGACCCGCGAGCCCCACCCCGTTGGTCCCGGTATAGCCGAAGAAGTTGCGCGGCTGCAGCGGCGCCGTGAGCGCGCCGAACCCGGACGCGTTGACGTCTAGACCGGTGTAACTGGTGTTCAATGAATCGAGCACGAGCATCCGGCTCAGGCGCGGGTCCACCACGCCGCCGAACTGGTTGCCGTTCAGCAGGTTCAGGATGAAACGCGTCTGGCGGTACAGCGTGTGGTTGTTCCGCGAGCGGCCGAGAAAGTTGAAGTCCGCCAGGTCCGTGCTCGCCGCCGGATAGGCGAACAGGGCATCGTCTGCGTTGCTCGTGAACGACTTGTCGACCATGGCGATGACCGAGTCCGGATTGTACGTCGCCTTGTTCGAGTAGTGGTTCAGGTTCATCGCCAGCAGGCCGTACGCCAGCTTCTGCCACTTGAGGCGGTCGCCGTTGTACAGCTTGTCGGTCCTACCCACGTAGAGTGGGTCGATGTTGCCATCGGTGCGCTGCAGGCTCGTGATCGCCTGGATCAGGAGCGATTTTGCTTCCTGATACGCGAACTGCTGGTCGTCGTAGTCGAAGCTGAACCGTGTCGGGTCGATCGCCTGCTTGATGATGATCTCGCCGTGGGTATCGGTGAGCACCTGCCAGCCCCACGCCTTGAGGAAGTATCCGATGCCGAGCACGTCCCATCGCTGCTCGGCTTCGGCCTTGCCCATCATGTCGACGAGGTTCTGTCCGAACGACCAGTAGACGTCGCGCCACTGCTGTGCGCCGTTATCGCTCGCCGGGTCATAGCCCATCTTGCCCCAGGTGGACGCGGGGCTCGCGGAGGTCGAAGTGGAGTACCACTGCTGCGTGTAGTGGCCGATGAAGCGGCCGTCGAACTGCTGCGACGTCGCCAACCAGTGGATCATCGGCGCCAGGTAGAGGTTAGGGGCAGCAGTCTGCGGCGCGTTGGGATTGGTGTTGACGTCCAGATAGTCTTTGCACGCCACCGGCAGGCAGAGCAGTCCGGCGGCCAGGGCAACTTGGAGTTTGCGCATCGAGGCTCGCTGAAGCGAAGTGGGTCGAAGAGCGAATGGGCGCATGGTCAGAACCCGACCTTGACGCCGAGGTTCAGGCCGCGCGGCATCGGGAAGTTCCCGTAGTCGATCCCCGCTGCGCCCGAGCCGCCGACCGCCGCCGTGTTGCCATTCACGATCGGGTCGAGCCCGGAATAGTTCGTCCACAACCCCAGATCGGTCGCCGTCACGAAGAGGCGAGCGCCGTTGAGGAATCGATCCGGGAGGCCATAGCTCAGCGTCACGTCGCGGAGTCGAACCCAGTTGATGTTCTTCTCGATGAACAGCTCCTCGCTCATGTTCTGGTAGTACAGCGGTTGCTGCGACGGGACGACGAGGATGGTGTTGGCGGTCGGGTTCGGGGAATTCTCCTTGCCATCTCGCAGTACCCCAGCCACGACGCGGGGCTGATCGCGGTCGAGAGTCAGGAGGCTCAGCCCGCGCTGCGTGAGGTAGTGCTGGGTCGCGTTGAATACGTCACCGCCCCGCCGGAGATCGACGAGGAAGTCTAGGCTCGCCCGCTTGTACTTGAACGTGTTCGAGATGCCGATGGTGTACTTCGGCTGTCGATCGTAGCCAGCGTTGATGAAGGTGGTCGACCGCAGCGGCAGCCCGGTCGCCGGATCGATCAGCAGCTGCCCGGTGGTGTTCCGCAAGTAGTACAGCCCGGTCAGCGACATCGTGGACAGGCCCGGAGCGACACCGTTCCTCACGTTTCCGTAGAGCCACGTGTCGGACACGTACGCCTCGGGGAACGCGTTCGGGAGGGCGAGGACCTTGCCACGCGCACTCTCGAAGTTCGCGAGCACGTCCCACGAGAGGTTGTTCCGCTGGACGGGCGCGGCGCGGAGCGTGAGCTCCAGACCCTGATTGCGCGTC
>DATFOL010000526.1:0-8448 GCA_035265545.1 Gemmatimonadaceae bacterium
CTCCGGGTGCGTCTCGCCAAGCGGGGCGAGATGCCGGTGGCCGAGGCCATTCGGGTGCTGCGCGAGATCGCGAGCGCGCTCGCCTATGCGCATGCGCACGGTGTGGTGCATCGCGACATCAAGCCGGACAACGTGCTGCTCTCGGGCGGTGCGGCAATGGTCACCGACTTCGGCGTCGCCAAGGCACTGTCGGCGTCGAGCATCGCGGAGCATGGAATACTGACGTCAGTCGGTGTCGCGCTCGGCACTCCCGCCTACATGGCGCCCGAGCAGGCGAGCGCCGATCCCGCCGTCGATCACCGCGCGGACGTGTATGCGTTCGGGATCCTGGCGTACGAGCTCCTCACCGGTCAGACGCCGTTCGGCGGCCGCGCGCCGCAAGGTTTGCTGGCCGCGCACGTGACGGAGTCGCCGGAGCCGATCCAGCGGCGGCGGGCGGCGTTGCCGCCGGTCCTCGCCGCGCTGGTGATGCGCTGTCTCGAGAAGCGCCCCTCGGACCGGCCGCAGACTGCCGACGAGATCGTGCACGCGCTCGACGATCTGACGACGCCGAGCGCGGGGATGGGCGGCACGCACGCCGCGGCGCCGACGACGACGACCACGGACCCGCGCGGACGCCGGGTCGCCCTCGCCGCAACGGTCGCCGTCGCCGTGCTGGCGGTTGCCGTAGCGGGCTACACCTGGCGGACACGCGGAGCTATGCCGACGGCGGATGCGGCGACGGTGCTCACGCTCGCCGTGCTCCCATTCGACAACGCCGGAGCGGACGATCAGGCCTCGTTCACCGATGGGCTCACCGACGCGGTGACCGCGAAGTTGAGCGCTCTGCCCACGCTGGCCGTGATCGACCGCCGGAGCTCCGCACAATACCGGGCGTCGACGAAGCCGGCGAAGCAGATCGGCACGGAGCTCGGTGTGAGCTACCTGCTGGAGGGCGTCGTGCGCTGGGCGAAGGATCGCGCCGGCGTGTGGCGCGCGCAGGTGACGCCCACCCTGATCGATGCCCGGACGGGCACGACGAAATGGACCGGAGAGCCGGTCATCGTCGCGCCCGACGATCCGTTCTCGGCACAGAGCGCAATCGCGACGAAGGTCGTCGACGCACTCGAGATCGCGCTCCGGCCGACTGACCGCGCGGCCCTGCTGCGTCCGTTCTCCAACAATCCCGAGGCGTTCGCTTCGTACGAGCGCGGAAACGCCATCGCCATCGGTGCGCCTTCCCCAAGCGAGCTTCGGCGCGCGGTCGCGGAGTACGCCCGCGCCGTCGAGCTCGACTCGACATTCGCCGAAGCGTGGGTAGGGCTCCAGTCGGCACGCACCGCGCTCGCCAACAGTCTACCCGGAGACCGCGAGGCCGAGGCGCAGGCGCGATCCATCCTCGATCAGGGACTGGCTCGGTTCCCAGGCCATCCGCACCTGCTGCTGCAGTTCGCGTCGCTCCGGCTTCAGTTCGACCACGACACCCTTGGAGTGGACACCCTGGTACGGCGGGCCCTGGTCGCAGCACCGAACGATGTGTGGATCCTCTCCCGCGGTAGCAGGTTGCTTCGGGCACGCCAGCAGTTCGACACCGCGCACACCCTCATCGCTCGCGCGGCGCAACTGGACCCTCGCTCGCCCTCCACACTGCGCGATGCATATAGTTCTGCCGCCAATCTGAACCGCTGGGACGACGCCGTTCCCTACGCGGACGCGTTGATCGCGCTCGACTCCACCGACGAGAGCGGGTGGGCAATGCTTCTCGGAGTCGCGGCCGCGCGCGGCGACACGACCGTGATGCAGCGTGAGCTGTCAGGTGCCATGGCGGTGGTACCGCATCCGGGCTTCCTCCTGACTTTCATGCCATATGCGGGAGACGAGCTCGCGCGACGCTTTCTCGCGCTCTCGTACCGCGAGCTCGCCGTCTCCAGCCTCCGCGACACCGTCGGTAGGTACCTGGATAGCAAGGCCGACGCCTGCGCGCGCCTCGCGAATGCGGTATGCGAGCGCGTGTACTACGACAGCATCGCCACCCTGCTCACCAACCGACGGTTGAGCGGTGCCAACGAGGAAGGGTTGCTCTCGAAGCTCGCGCTCGCGCAGGCGGCGCTTGGCCGCAAGAGCGAAAGCCGCCGGACCCTCGATCGCCTGTTCGCCCTCAGAAAACGCACCGCCTCCCGGTCCGACGGCACTGGGGGGCTGGATGCAGTGGTCATGGCCGGCACCTACGCACGGCTCGGCCAGCCCGACTCGGCGGTGAGCTGGCTCGAACGATCGCTTGCCGAAGGCAATGGCGGGTATCCGGCGAAGTCGATCGAGGTGCACCCGAAGCTTCGGGTGTTGCGCGGCATGCCGGCGTTCGAGCGGTTCCTGCGCGCTCATTCGCGGTGAGCGCGGTCTTGCAGGCGTTCGTCCGCTGCACGCGCTTCCTGCTCCTGTAGGCGAGGATTAGGTTCGGGGCGAGCGCCCGCTCACTTTCGTCCCGGAGCTCCCTCAGTGCATCAGTCGATGGACCGAACTTGCCGCCGCGCCCTCATGGCGGCGTTCTGCTGCGTGACCGCGGTGGCGCCCGCCGCCGCGCAGACCCCAGCGTACAGGAACGAATCGCTCTCCTTCGAGACGCGCGCTGCCGACCTCGTGAGTCGGATGACGCTCGAGGAGAAGGCGAACCAGATGAAGGACGTCGCTCCCGCCATCGAGCGACTCGGCGTCCCCGCGTACAACTGGTGGAACGAGGCACTGCACGGCGTGGCGCGCTCGGGGTTGGCGACGGTGTTCCCCCAGGCGATCGGATTCGCCGCGACATGGAACGACTCGCTCGTGTTCCGCATGGCCACCGTCATCTCCGACGAGGCGCGGGCCAAGCATCACGAGTATGTCCGCCACGATCAGCGCCAGCGCTATCAGGGACTCACGATCTGGTCGCCCAACATCAACATCTTCCGCGATCCGCGCTGGGGACGCGGCCAGGAGACATACGGCGAGGATCCGTTCCTCACCGGCCGGCTCGGCGTCCAGTTCATCCGCGGGCTGCAGGGCGACGACCCGAAGTACTACAAGACCATCGCGACGGTGAAGCACTTCGCCGTGCACTCCGGCCCCGAGCCCGAGCGCCACACCTTCGATGCGGTGGTGAACGAGCGCGACCTGCGCGAGACCTACCTCCCACACTTCGAGACGACGATCAAGGAAGGGAAGCCCTACTCGCTCATGTGCGCGTACAACCGCGTGAACGGCGAGGCGGCGTGCGGCAGCGACCTGTTGACGGGGATTCTCAAGAAGGAGTGGAAGTTCCCCGGCTTCGTCGTCTCCGACTGCGGCGCGATCGATGACATGTTCCAGGGGCACAAGGTCGTGCCCACCGCATCCGCAGCCGCCGCGCTCGGCGTGAAGCACGAGACGGACCTCGACTGCTTCGGCCGCGTCTACCCGAAGCTCGTCGAAGCGGTGCAGAAGGGTCAGATCACCGAGCGCGAGATCGACGCGTCCGTGCGCCGTCTCTTCGTCGCCCGCATGAAGCTCGGGATGTTCGACTCGCCCGATCGCGTGCGCTGGGCACAGATCCCCTTCTCCGTGCTGGACCAGCCCGCACATCGCGAGCTCGCGCGGCAGGTCGCTCGCGAATCGATCGTGCTGCTCAAGAACGACCGCAACACCCTGCCGCTCCGCAAGAACCTCGGCACGATCGCCGTCATCGGCCCGAACGCGGACCAGTGGCGGATGCTGCTCGGCAACTACAACGGCATCCCGAAGGCTCCGGTCACTCCGCTCCGGGGCATCCGCGACGCGCTCGCGGCCAACGGCACGCGCGTCGTGTACGCGCTCGGATCGGATCTGGCCGAAGGCTTCCCGGTGCTGAGCAGCATGACCTCCACCGTGCTGCGTACGCCAGACGACAAGCCCGGGCTCCGCGCCGAGTACTTCGCGGGCCGCACTTTCAGCGGCACACCAGCCTTCACCGGGACCGACTCGGTGGTGGAGGCCGACTGGGCCGAGGCCGCCCCGCGCCCCGAGATGAACGGGAACGACTTCGCCGTGCGATGGTCGGGCACGTTCACGCCGGCGGTGAGCGGCCGGTACCGCCTGGGCGTCATCGGCACGATGCGAGTCCAGCTCTTCCTCGACGACAGCGTGATCGCGCGGTCCGTCTATCCGCAGCGCGAGGACGAGTTCCCCGACCCGCGCCTCTCGCAGACCGATCCCGCACGTCCGCTGCAGCTCGAAGCCGGACGTGCGTACCGGTTGCGACTCGAGGCGGTGGAAACGTACGGCGAGGCCCAGGCCCAGCTCGTGTGGGCGCCGCCGAGCGGGCCGCTCGAGGACGCGGCCGTGGCTGCCGCGCAGCAGGCCGACGCCGTCGTCATGTTCCTCGGACTCACGGCGAACCTCGAGGGCGAGGAGATGCGCGTGCAGATCCCCGGCCTTCGCGGCGGCGACCGCACGTCGATCGATCTGCCCGTCCCGCAGCAGCGGTTGCTCGAGAAGGTCGTCGCGGTGGGCAAGCCGACCGTGCTCGTGCTGCTCAACGGCAGCGCGCTTGCCGTGAACGGGGCGCAGGAGCGCGTCCCCGCCATCGTCGAGGCCTGGTACCCGGGTCAGGCCGGCGGCAGCGCGATCGCCGACGTGCTGTTCGGCGACTATAACCCGGCGGGACGTCTGCCCGTGACCTTCTACAAGGACGTGAAGGATCTCCCGCCGTTCGACGACTACGCGATGAAGGGGCGGACCTATCGCTACTTCACGGGCATGCCGCTGTACCCGTTCGGCCACGGACTGAGCTACACGACGTTTGCCTACAGGAACCTCCGAACCGACGCGCAACGCATCGCGGCATCGGGAAGCGTCGGCGTGTCGGTCGACGTGACGAACACCGGCGCGGTGGCCGGCGACGAGGTGGTGCAGCTGTACGTCTCCCACCCGAGCTCCAAGGTACCGCGTGCGATCAAGGACCTGCGCGGCTACCGGCGGGTGACGCTGCGCCCAGGCGAGACGCGCACGGTACGGTTCACCGTTCCCGCATCGTCGCTGGCGTACTGGGACGAGCAGACGCACGGCTGGATCGTCGAGTCCGAACCCGTGAAGCTTCAGGTGGGCGCGTCCTCGACCGACATCCGGCTCGACCACACCATTCGCGTCACCGGCGGAGGGGTGAGCCGCTGACACACTCCACCCTTCGCGCCGCGACGTGGCGGCGCGCCCTTGCCACCGGTGCGGCGCTCTTGCTGATCCCGGCCGCAAGTGCACGCACGCAGCAGACCGCAACGGCCGTCGCGCGGGACGACGCACGCTTTTCCTTCTACGATCGAGGCCCGTACCGCCTCGGCATCCCGAAGCCGGAGACAGTGCTCGGCTATCCGATCGGCGAGCAGAACACCCAGTACGCCGCGCAGGAGCGTGCGCTGCTCGCCATCGCCGACGCGGCGAAGGACCGCGTGCGCGTCGAGGAGTTCACGACGACGTACGAGCGGCGTGCGATGCGGCTCTACATCGTGTCGTCGCCGGAGAACATCGCGCGCCTCGACGAGATCCGACGCGACCTCGACCGGCTCGCCGATCCGCGGAGCGGCTCGCCCGCCGAGATCGATGCGCTGGCCGCGCGCGTGCCCGCGGTGGTGTGGATCTCCGGCTCGGTGCACGGCAACGAGTCGCCCGGCTTCGAGACGTGCCTCCAGCTCCTGTATCAGCTCGCGGCCAGCGAGGAGCCGGCCACCGTCGCCACGCTGCGCAACGCCATCGTGATCATCAATCCGAGCTCGAACCCCGATGGCCACGAGCGGTTCACGGTCTGGTACAACTCGGTGAGCGTCGGCGCGGCGGATCCGCGCGCGCAGGAGCACTTCGAGCCGTGGAGTGTGAGAGGGCGGTTCAATCACTATCGCTTCGACATGAACCGCGACCTCATCGCATCCACCCAGCGCGAGGTTCAGGGGATCATGCGGATGATGCTCAAGTGGCATCCGATGGTCGCGGCGGATCTGCATGGACAGGTCTCCACCTACTTCTTTCCACCCGCTGCGCGCCCGATGAACGCGAACATCGTCGGCGACGCGGGCAAGTGGCTCGATCTGTTCGGCCGCGCGAACGCGTCGGCATTCGACCGCTATGGCTGGATGTACTACTCGCGCGACGTCTACGACCTGTACTACCCGGGGTACTACGACACGTGGCCATCACTGAATGGCGCCATCGGGATGACGTTCGAGACGGACGGTGGCGGGCACCGGGGCGTGCTCTGGCGCCGACCGGACGGCACCCTGGTCTCCCTGCGTGACGGGATCGCCAAGCACTTCGTCGCGTCGCTCGCCACGATCGAGACCACGGCGTCGCGCTCGGCCGAGCGCGTGCGCGACTTCGTGGCGTTCCGCCGGCGCGCCGTTGCCGACGGACGGACGGGCGCGATCCGCCGCGTGATCATCGCGCCGGCGCGCGATCCGGGTCGCGCCGCGGAGCTGGTCACCGCACTACTGCGATCGGGCATCGAGGTACGGCGTGCGAACGCCGGCTTCTCCGCCCCGCGCGCCCGCGCATACGCCGACGGCGTCGTGGCGACGCGGCGCTTCGACCCGGGCGCGTACGTCGTCGATCTCGCCCAGCCGCAGGGCAAGGTCGCGAAGGCGATCCTCGAGCCGACGCACGAGCTCGACTCCGGCTTCGCCCAGGCCCAGATCGCGAAGTTCCAGCGCAACCGCCGTCGCGGAAAGCGCGCGGAAGCCGAAGAGTACGAGTTCTACGACATCACGGCGTGGTCGCTGCCTGTCGCGTTCGGCGTCGACGCCTACTGGACGGATGATGTCTCAGCGGTCTCCGGCGAGCTGCTCTCGTTGCCCGCCGAAGAACCCGCGCTCCCCCAAGCGCAGCAGCAGCTGCGGCGCATCGGCGGTGACCTGGTCGCCGTCGACGTGGGCGGCGGGGTCGTCGCTGGCCGGGGGGCGACGTCGGCCTACCTTTTCAGCCCCGAGCGCAACGGCGCACCGCGCCTGGCCTATCACCTCCTGGCCGAAGGCTTTCGCGTCGCCGTGACATCCCAGCCACTGGACGCGGCGGGCCGGCGCTGGCCGCGTGGCACTTTCGTCGTCCGCGTCTCACGCAACGACCCCGCGCTCGGCGCACGCATCGATGCCCTCGCGCGCGCCAGTGGTGTCGAGGTGACGGGAGTGAGCACGGCCCAGGCAGCGAACGGTCAGTACGGCGTCGGTTCGGAGACGATCGTCGCCATCCCTGCTCCGAGCATCGCGGTCGTCGTCGGCGAAGGCGTGTCGCAGACGTCGTATGGCGCGATCTGGTACTCGCTCGAGCGGCGTTACGGAGTGCGCTTCACGCCGATCGAGATCTCGGAGCTCGAGCGCGATCTATCCCGCTTCACGGCGATCGTGCTGCCGTCGGGGAGCTACTCGTCGGGTATCTCCAAAGACGAGGTCGAGCGGCTCAAGACCTGGGTACGCGCTGGAGGAACGCTCGTGACGATGGGCGAGGCCAGTGCGTGGGCCGCAGAGGAAAGCGTGGCACTCACCACGGCGCGACGCGTTGCAGGAGACGCGGCGTCGGCGTCGGCGAAGGCGGATACCGCAGCCGCCAAGCCGAGCGCGCCAGCGAGAAGTAGGGGGCCTGCGCCCTCGGAGTCGAGCGATCGCCTCGCCCAGGAGCTCATCCCGTTCCAGAGCACCTCGGTGAGCGCGGACACGCCGGAATCCGTGCCCGGCATCCACGCCGACGTTCTGCTCGATCGCACCCACTGGCTCACCGCGGGCTTCGACGCGCCACGCCTCACCGTGATGGTCGAGGGCGACGTCTTCCTCAAGCCGTCGAAGGACGGCGCGAACGTCGCCATCTTCCCAGCGACCGGCCCGCTGATTCGCGCCGGCTTCGCCTGGCCTGGCAACACCGAGCGCCTCCTCCGCGGCACGTCGCTCCTCATCGACGAGCCCCTCGGCAGCGGACACGTCGTGCTGTTCACCAACGAGCCGATGTTCCGCGGCTGGTGGCGCGCGCTCGATCGGCTGGTGATGAATGCGCTGGTGCTGGGAGCGGCGAATTAGACGACGGTGAATAGTTGACGGTGAACAGTTGACGGCCGGCCCCGGGACGCAGGAGCTTCCCGGGGCCGGCCGAGAACCGATGAACCGTCAACCGACGAACCGCGCGCCTACGGCACCCCCGCCCTCAGATCGTCACCCCCCGCTCCCTCCCCACTCGCACGCGCACCTCCGGGACCTTCACCCGCTCCAGCATCCGCGGCACGCTCGCGCGGACTGCCTCGAGCTCGGGACGCAGACGGTCCAGCTCCATGCGTACGCCCTCGAGGCTCTCGCCGAGCTCGGGGCCGAGCTCCAGGTGAATCGGATCGCCGTCGAGCATCGTGCGGAGAGTTCCGCGTGGCATCGGCGGCATCGGTGGCATCGCCGGCATGCCCGGGAAGAATTCATTGCCGCCGAAGAAGTTCATTCCTCGCGAGCGCGGCAGGTCGCCCGC
>DATFOL010000527.1:0-7065 GCA_035265545.1 Gemmatimonadaceae bacterium
CAACGATTCCGCTCGGCACACCCTCGCGGTGGGGCTCACCCGGCTCGGACTCATCGAGGCTCCCGACGCGACCTACGATCCCCTCCCGGGCGAGCAGTGCCCCAAGGGTGCCGGCGGTGGATGCCTGCAGTACTTCCTCTACTACATGCACTCGGTCGGACACGGCGTCGGCCTCGACGTGCACGACCCGATGCTGCCCACCCTCGCGCCGGGCACGGTCTTCATGATCGAGATGGCCGCGTACGTCCGCCGCAACATCGACGCGATCGTGGGGAAGACGGCGCGCAACGCGACCTTCCTCTCGAAGACGGCTGCGGCGCGGGCGAAGTACGCCGGCTGGGGCGCGCGGCTCGAGGACGAGTTCTTCTCCACACCGGCCGGCATCGAGCTCGTGACCCCCTGGCCCCGCGAGCCCGGCGAAGTGGAGGCGCGAGCGCAGAAGCTCCGCGCCGCCGCGCCGCCACGCGATGCGGCGGTGATGGCGAGGTATCCGAGATAGCGCGGGTGCGAGGGTGGGCGGGCGCGCGACCGGCCCCGGGGACGCTCCATCCTCTATGCCAACGACGGAACGCGGATTTGGCGGATTGAACGGGAACGGCCGATCGTTCCGTGCCGGCGGAGGGATCGCTGCGCCGCAGCCAAAAAAAACTTTGGGTCGTCGATGGAGAGGAGGACTGCGCCAGCACCGGGCATCCCGACCCGGAGAGGAGCGATCCGGCCGTTCTGTAGGTCAGATCCGGGTCATCTGCGTTCCGTCGTTCAATCGACGCTCGAGGCGTCCCGAGGACCTTCCCGCACCCGCGCACCCGCGCACCCGCGCACCCGCTACAGTCGATACAAATAACTCGCCTTCACATAAAACACATTGTCCGTCAGCGACAGCCCGGGCAGACCCAGTGAGCGCGGGATGGTGAAGGAGCGTGGGGCGTCGCGCGTGTCGGCGTAGCCTGCGCCGTAGCCCATGAAGAACACCGTGCCGGGCATCGGGCGGTACGAGAGCAGGAAGTCGGAGCGGAAGGTGCCGTCGGTGAATGCGGGGCTGAGGGCGCCGTTCACCAGCAGCGGCTTGTTCGTGCGGCCGTCGTCGCGCAGCGCGTCCTGCTCGTTGCTCGCGTACTCGCCCACGACGCGCACGAAGAGCGGCCGGGCGATCTGATACTCGACCTTGAGCCGCGGGATGCGCGCGTCCGCGACCTGCGTCCGATCCGTCTGCCGAACGGACCGCTGCTTGATGTAGCTCGTCGTTACCCGAAGACGGTCGGTCGGGCGCATCTCGGCCGAGAAGTTGGCCCAGATGATGTCAGCGGGCGCCCACTCGAGGAAGTTCTCGTCGCTGCCCCAGAGATAGAACGCCGACAGCGACACGTGCTTCCACTGCGGCGTGTTCACCGAGAACGCGAAGTCGCGGTTGCCGATGCGCGGGCTGCCCGTGAACGCCGCCGTGTCGCCCGGGCCACGGAGCACCCGGTAGCCCGCGTAGAGCGCGGGGTCGAAGCCGAACGTCTCCGTCATCACCGTCGCGTCGGCGCTCCAGCCACCCTTGGCCGTGATGGCGATCCGGTTGTGCAGCTTCTTCTCCAGTGCCTCGCGCTGGTGTACCAGCGCGCTGTAGTTCCAGGTGTAGTACAGCGTTGGATTGAAGGTGATCGACTCGAGAAACTGGCCTGGCTTCATGTAGTGCGTGTACCACTGGTCGAGCAGCCCCTGCGCGATGCCGCCACGCCCAATGAATCCGCTCTGGGTGCGGAACCGCTCGTCGACCGCGTCGAAGGCGTACCGGAACTTGAACGACTTGCCGTTGCGGCTCAGAACGGCGTTCCACAGCGGCGCGTTGGTGCTCGTGCCCGTCGGAGAAAGGCGCGTATAGGCGTGCGCGTACTGTCCCTGTACGCTGTAGATGCCGGCGAACACTCTGCGCGCGTCGACCGACGCCACACGGTTGTACCGCGATCCCTCCGTGCGATCGGTGAGCGTGACGCCGAGCTTGGCGCGCGTGCCCAGATCGCCCTGGAGCCGCGCGATGGTGTACACCGGATGACCTGCACCGTCGGCGGAGCCCGCGGTGCCGTCGACGGCGTTCAACACGCCGACGCTGAACCCGGAGATCTTGCCGGTGATCTTCGCCGCCGCGACCGGCTGCACGATCCGTCGGGTGTACACGAGGTTCTTCGGCGTGTTGAAGAACTCCGTGCCGTCCAGGAAGAACGGCCGCTTCTCGGCGAAGAACAGGGCCTGACGGGGGTCGAAGACGACCTGGCCGGCATCCGATTCGATCTGGGAGAAGTCCGGATTGAAGGTGCCGTTGAGGGTGAAGTTGTTGCTCATCCCCCACCTCACGTTGCCGCCGATCTTCGGCCGCTCGGCCTCGTAGCGCCACGCCGGGCTCACGCCAGCTGACGGGGGCTCGCCGGTCGTCCGCTGCGTGATCTCGGGAGTGATATCCAGCACGAGGTCCCGGCGAAGATCGGTCAGTCCTCGGAGCGTGCCGGACTGCCGGAGAAACGACGCGTTGTCGCGCCGCGCCGGCGCCCAGCTGTCCTCCCGCGCCGAGTGCTGAACCACACGCACCGCATTGAAGCCCCACGTCTGGGGATCGGCGCTCTGGTACTTGAGGCTCTTGAAGGGAACGCGGATCTCGACCTCGTATCCGTACGCGGTCAGATGTCCCCTCGATTGGAAGACGAAGTCGGGGTTGAGGTCCGGGGACTCTCGACTGTTGGTCGAGTTGCCGGTGCCGCCGCCACGTGCCTGGTTGTTCTCCACCAGGGTTCCGTCCATCTGCACGCCAAGCGGATTGACGCCCAGCACCACGGCCTGACGACCGTCGTTGAAGGTGCCGATGAGCAGCTCGATGCGGTCGTCGCTGAAGATGCGATCCCGGTCGCCGAGCGCCGCGTGCACCGCCTCGTGCGGCTCGAAGGCGCGGATGCCGAAGTGGATCGCGGTGGACGAGTACCACACCAGCACCTCGGTCGAGTCCTCGGCGGCGATGCCGTCACGCGGCATGAACTGCGAGAAGCCGGTGAGGAGCGCGGCCTGCTTCCACTGTGGCTCGTCGAGGCTTCCGTCCATGCGCATCGACACCTCGTCGAGTCTGGGCGGGCTGACGTCGAGCTGGTTCTGCCGGCCGTTGCGTGTCTCGCCGACGGCGGGGCTCGCGTCAGGCGGCGTGGGTGCGATCGACAGCGCGGCAGCGAGCAGGAAGGAAAGCGTTGCCATCGGACGGCAAAGGGTTGTGAGGCATGCGGCGCGGGGGGAGATTTCGATCAACCTCGATGGGCACGGGTGCGCCTTCATTAATGCTAGACCGCGGCGCAATCCCTGCCTTGAACGACTTTGCTCCGCACCAGCGAGATTCCCGTGGCTCGGCCCGCGCGATGAATGTTCTGCTCGTCGACGACGAAGCGCTGGCCCGGCGGCGACTGCGCCGGCTGCTCGCCGACGCCGATGACGTCACGGTGATCGCCGAGTGCGGCTCGGGCGCCGCGGCGATCGAGTCGCTGCGCACGCACCAGGTAGATCTCGTCTTTCTCGACATTCAGATGCCGGGCGTCGACGGCTTCGTCGTGGCAGAGTCGCTTCAGGGTCCGGAGGCGCCGCTGCTCGTGTTCGTGACGGCGCACGATAACCACGCGATCCGCGCGTTCGAGGCGAGAGCGCTGGACTACCTGCTGAAGCCCGTGCGCAAGGAGCGACTCGCGCTCGCGCTCGACCGCGCCCGAGAGGCGATCGCCGGCCGGCGATCCACCGCCTATGCCCGGCAGCTCCGCAGCGTGATCGCGCAGCTCGATCGCGAGCCGACGTCTCCGGCGCTACCGGTGCCGGTGTCGTCGGCGGCGGAGCGAATCGAAGTGCGCGATGGAGAGCGAGTACGCTTCGTCGCCACCGCCGACGTGGCGTGGGCCGAGGCCAAAGGACCGCACGTGCTGCTTCACACGAAGCAGGGCGTGTTCGAGATCCGGGACACCCTCGCGCGCCTCGAGGCGTCGCTCGACGCACGACGCTTCGTGCGGATCCATCGGTCGTACCTCGTGAACCTGAGCCAGATCAAGGAGCTCCAGCCCTGGTTCGGCGGCGACGCCGTGCTCGTGCTGCACGACGGCCAGCAGCTCAAGGTCTCGCGCACCTATCGCGCCCAGCTCCGGCAGCGGCTGAACGCGGTTTGAGGTCGCGGCGGGTCAGGCCACCCGGGGCTCGCCGGCGCGGAGCGGGACGTAGGTCTTCGCATACTGGCCCGGCGGGACGCCGACTACCCGCTTGAACCGCCGCGTGAGGTGACTCTGATCGCTGAATCCCGTGTCGAACGCCACCCGCGAGATCGGGTCGCCGCGACGCAGCATCTCGCGCGCGCGGTTCACCCGGACGAGCTCGAGGTACATGTAGGGCGGCAGCCCGTACCGGGCGCGAAACCGCCGGCTCAGGTGGAAGGGGCTCACTCCACTCAGCGTCGACAGCTCCAGCAGCGAGACCGGCTTCGCGAAGTTCGCCTCGAGATAGTCGCGCACGAGGCTCAGCGTGGCCGACTGGCGTTCCCCACCACCGACGTCTACGCGGCCGGCCGCGTGACGGCTGCAGAGAAGCTGCAGCACGTCGACGAGCGCCGTCTGGCCGCGCAGCCGGTCGGTGCCTGCATCCAGGAGCGTGTGCAAATCGATGATGCGGCGCGCGAGCTCTCGGTCCGGAATGGACGGCCCGCGGAAGGTGAGGTCGTCGGATGTCGTGAATCCGGCCAGCACGCTCTCCGGGATGTAGAGCATCCGGTACGACCAGCCCTGCGGACCATCCGCTTCGCCGGTGTGCACCTCGCGCGCCGGAATGACGACGGCGTCGCCTGCGCGCTGTGTGACGGTGCGACCGCGATAGCGGATCTTGCTCGCTCCCGCCTCGATCGCGCCCAGGCCAAAGGTGTCGTGCAGGTGTGGCGCGAAGCGGTGACGCGTGTAGGTTCCCTTGAGGATCTCGAACGGCGTGTCCCACGGCACGACCGTGAGGCGCGCCGACTCCAGTTCGCGTTGCATCGTCGGCTTCCGGGTGGACAGAGGACGTGCGTAGGCGTTGCGCCCGCGCACGTCTCAAGTATCCAGCCGGAATCGTGGATACCTAGGCAGATGTGACGAAGCGTGGGATTCGCGGTACGAGAGGCTATTCATGCGATCCGAGCCGTCACGACGACTCGTCAGCCGATCCTTCCTCGGGGCGCTCTCCGCAGCGGTCCTGTTCGTGCTCGCCCATGCCGCGCTCATCCGCGTGGGGCGTGAGGCGAGCTGGTACGCGGCGTTCGCCTTCGCCGCGACGAACGGAGCGCTCTGGTTCGCGACCGCGCCCGCAGCCATGCTGCTCGGGCGCCGGCTGGGACGGGGCGGCCGCACCCTCGCCTGGCAGATCGCGCTGGGCGTCGCCTGCGTCGTCGCGTTCGGCATGCTTCAGGGGGCCGTCGCGATCGGCGTCGGGCTTCGCGCCTACGCGCCGACCATGGCGTCCGTCTTCTATTACCTGGATCTGAACGTCGCGGTCGTCGTGCTCGCGGCGGCGGCCCTCGACGTCTACGCCGGACGCCTCGCCATGGTGCGCCACAACCGACGGCATCTCGCGCTCGAGGCGAGGCTGCTCGAGGTGCGCCACGACCTGCTCACGCTCCAGCTGCAGCCGCATTTTCTCTTCAACGCGCTGAACTCCGTGGTCGAGCTCGTCCGCGAGACTCCGGCCGAGGCAGCGCGGGTGCTGCGCAACCTGCGCACGCTCTTCCTCGCCACCACACAGCGCTCGTCCCAGGCGGCAGTGGCGCTGGCCGACGAGCTCGACGTGGTCGATGCCTATCTCGGGATCGCGCGGGCACGACACGCCGACACGCTCACTTTCACCCGCGAGGTGGACGAGTCCGCGCTGCGCGCATCGGTGCCGCCGCTCTCGCTGCAGCCGCTGGTGGAGAACGCGGTGCAGTTCGCGCTGCAATCGCGGGCCGGTGCACGGGAGGTCGCGCTGCGCGCGCGGCTCGCGAACGACCGGCTGTACGTCCGAGTCACCAACAGCCGCAGCCAGCGCGACCGCCCCACGCCCGGAATGGGCATCGGACTCCGGAACACCAGGGAACGGCTGGCGCACCTGTTCGGCACCGACCACGCGCTCACGATCACCGTCTCCGCCGATCGTGCCATCGCGGAACTGGACATCCCGTACGTGCCTGCGCCGGACGTGTCGCCTGTGCCCGACCATACCTATTCGGACGAGTTCGCCGCCGTGGTCGACCCGATCGCCGTGGCGCCGCCCCTGCCCTGGCTCCGCCGTTTTTCGGCGCGCGTTCATCCCGCCGTCACCGTCGTCGGCTTCTGGTCGCTCGCCTGGGTGTTCTGGGTCATCCAGCTCCAGCTCTATCGCGTGGCGCGCGGAGGACGCATGCCGACCAGCTTCTGGTGGGCGCTCCCCGACCTCGTTTCGGCGATCTCGTGGATGGCACTCACGCCCGTCGCGCTCTATCTCGGGCGGCACTTCCCCGTGCGCGCCGAGCGGCGCGCCCCCGGCATCGTGCTGCACATCCTCGGCGCGCTCGGCGCGACGGCGGTCAACATCGGCGTGATCGTGCTCGTGTTCGGGCTGGACCGCGTGCCGATGAACAACGTGCTCAATCAGGTCGTGGTGAACTGCGCGCTCTACTCGCTGCTGGTGGTCTGGACGCACGCCGAGCCGATCGCGCGCTGGTTCGACGAGCGCCAGACCGCGACGCGTCGGCTCGAGGCCGAGCTAGCGCGGGCGCGCTGGGAAGCGACCGAAATGCGCCTGTCACCCGAGCTCATCGCGGGTGAGCTCGACCGGCTGGCGACGATGGTCGAGGTCGACGCGGTCGGCGCGGAGGACGAGGTGCTCGACATGGCGGACGCGCTGCGGCGGAGGCTCAAGGGAAGCGAGAGCGCCGGCGCGGAGCGCGCGGGCAGCGCGACGCGGGTGTCGGTGCTCGGGGTGCTCATGCTCCTTGGCACCCTGAGCACCGTGGGCTGCGCGCAGACGGGTCGTACTCCCACGGGATCGCCGTCTACCGCATCGCCCACGGCCACGGCCGGGACCAGCGCG